>JANMTA010000153.1:0-23640 GCA_031389965.1 Betaproteobacteria bacterium | reverse complement strand
CCCGGCACCCATCCCCTGTTCGGCCCGCGCGCGGCGGGGCAGGGCGCGAACCGCCCCGTGCTGCCGCTCGATCCTACCGGGCCATCGAATGCCGGGCAGGTGCAGTGTACGACCTGTCACGACCCGCACATCAAGGCCGGCGCGAGCGACATCACCAACGAACTCAACATCAAGTTCTTGCGCCGTCCGCGTTTTCAGGGTACGACAGGGCCCGGCGCCAGCTATGTCGATGGCAACGACATCATCTGCCTCGCCTGCCACGACAAAGGCATGCAGGGGGCTGGGGGCCTCACCTGGGCATCTTCGGCGCATGCCAACCCGCTTGTGGCGACCCAGTTGTACCGCTCCGGTGCGGGCAGCGCGGCGGCGATCCGGCAGTTTCCGGACAACATCCCGGTGTGGAGGGCGTCCTGCCTCAAGTGCCACGACACCCATACCGTGACCGGATCGCGCCGCCTGCTGCGCGAGGGTACCAGCGGGGCTCTTACAGGCACTTTGGCCGCGGGCGGCTTCCAGACTGGCGGCGCGGGCCTTTCGGCAACCGAAGAAACCTGCTACCAGTGCCACCGCGATTCCGCCGGAAGCATCCTCGCCAGTTCGACGTCGGTGCCTGACATCAGAACGGATTTCACTATTCCCGGCGGCTATCGCATGCCAATTGTAACGGCCGACCAGGGAACGACCGCGGCTCCGGCGGCGGAAATGCACGACCCCGGCAGTGGCGGCCCTACGTACGGCGAGATTGCATTGGGCTTCAACGACGGCTACCCCGGCATTGCTACCTCCGGGTCCGATTGCAATTTGGCAACGAACAAATGTGGCGCCGACCTGGTGGAAAGCCGGGCGCTGCTGGGAACGACCGCGGCCAACCGGCATGTCGAATGCACCGATTGCCACAACCCGCACCGGGTGGTGAAGAACCGCTTGTTCTACGGCTCGGTCAACAACACCTACAACATCGTCACCCCGCAGACCGAGGGCACGCACGAGCACACCGATACCGCAATGACGCACACCAATGTGGCATCGGGCGTCCTGCGCGGCACCTGGGGCGTGGAACCCCCCTATACCAACACCGCGGCCGGGCGTTCCTTCCACGCTTTGGCCGCCACCTATACGGTGCGCCGCGGCGATCCCGGCAGCGAGGTTGTCACCAACGCCATGCCGCTGACGAATGCAAACATGGATATCAAGGGCTTCGTCACGCGCGAGTACCAGGTCTGCCTCAAGTGCCATTCCACCTATGGTTACACCACGCCGCCGAATCTGCGCAGCGCCCCGGCGCGCGGCTTGACGCCGGCCGGCACCCCGACGGCACCCGGCTCGGGCAATGCCCTGACCCAGTACACGGATCAGGCCAGGGAATTCCAGTCGCCGGACAACCATGCGGACAACTCCACGGCGACCGTCCCAGTCAACCTTGGTACCGAGGCTGGCGCCAATTCCGCATACAACGCCAACAACCAGCGCTCCTGGCATCCGGTGATGCGCTCTACAGGACGTACCACCACCAAGCGCAGCATGGCATCGGCCAACGGTTGGCGACCGCCGTTTAACACCGCTCTTGGCACCCAGACCATGTACTGCACCGATTGCCACGGCAGCAACGTGACCAGCGGCACCTCGGTGATTCCAAATGGCACGAACGCCACCACCGGCGCGGGCAATCCTTGGGGTCCGCATGGCTCGGGCAATCCCTTTATTCTCAAGGGTGGATGGAACAATGATTCCAACGAGACCAATGCTATCTGCATTAAATGCCATGACCCGGTCGCCGGTCCCACGGGTTTCATGGACACGTCCGGCCGTGGCCGCGGAAATCTGCACAGCTACCACCAGAGCAAAATGGACGGCGGTTTGCAGTGCACCTGGTGCCATGTCGCAATACCCCACGGCTGGAAAAACAAGATGTTCCTGGTCAATCTCAACGATGTAGGCGAGGAGGCAGGGGAGGGTGTCGGCTCGAGCAAGGAAGTGGCAATGAGTTCAGTGAGTAACTATTTCACGCGGCCACCTTATTATCTGGAGGCCAAGCTCAAGATCCGCGCCTTCAACCGCAGTGGCGATTGGAATTGGACCAACTGCGGTTCCGCAAACAAGACCGGCGGCAACCTGATCGCCAGCACCGACGGCAACACCACGAATGCCAACCAGAATGCGGCGAATTTCATGAACTCTGGTGGATCTCCTGTCTGTGACAGAGGCGCTCCGTGATTGGCGGACGTGAACACCCAGATCGGCCTTGAGAAAGGTCTTCACACGAGAAAGCCCGAAATCACTGGCATGCCAGGTTTCAGTATTCTTGTACGTTTGGCATCGCTTCGGCTGACACTGTTCAATCTGCTGCTGCTGCTTGGCGCACTCGCCTATCTCTACGACCGGGGAGGGGAGGCGGAAGCAAGCGTGGCGCTGGTGCTGCCCCTTTCGCTGTTGTCGCTCAATCTCGTCGCGGCTGTGCTGAGCAACCCGGCCTTCCGCCGCCAACTGCCGCTGCTGCTATTTCATCTGGCGCTGCTGGCCGTCATCGTGCTGGCGGCGCTTGGTCGCCTGAGCTACCTGCGGGCAACCTCGGAAGTGGTCTCGGGGGCCGAATATTCCGGCATGGACCGCGTCAAGGCGGGGCCTTGGCACAGCGGTGCCAAGGACGCGATCAAGTTCGAGAATCTCGGTTTCCGGATCGATTACAAGCCTGGTTTGAAGCGCGATGCGACGGTGAACCGGGTGCGCTGGCGCGATGAAGCCGGGATTCCACACACCCAGGAAATCGGCGACCATGTGCCTCTGGTGCTGCACGGCTACCGCTTTTACACATCATCTAACAAGGGATTTTCCTCCATATTCCGCTGGGAGCCCCGGCAGGGTGAGGCGCAACTGGAATCGGTCAATTTTCTCAGTTATCCGGGCAACAAGGACCGGCAAACTGCGAGCGGTACTCTCGGCGGCGAATCTGTCAAGGTGAGCCTCAGCATCCGGGAGCAATTGATCGACCCGACGACCCAAAGCGAGTTCCGCCTGCCCAACGAGCACGATGTCATGGTCGATTTTTCCTGGCGCGTGGCCACCCTGAAACCGGGCGAATCGGTCACGATCCCCGCCGGCCGCCTGGTCTATGTCGGCCTCACCACCTGGATGGGCTACGACGTCTTCTACGACTGGACCATGCCCTGGCTGCTCGCCGCCTGCGTGCTGGCGGTGCTGGCGCTGGGCTGGCACTTCTGGCGGAAGTTCGCGGCAAGGCCGTGGCAGGCCGGATAGCAGCCGGCGCCCCGTGCTTCGCCGTGTCGCCAGCGCCGACTTTTGGCGGCAATGGCGGCAATGGCGGTCAGCGCCGGCGCTTGCGACCCTGCTGCGGCGCTACCTGATCCTGTGCGGCGAAGAAATGCGCGATGGCGGCGAGATCTTCGTCGCTCAGGTCCTTGTAGGCGGCATCCATCAGGAAGGGGAATTTCCGCTCGCCGGCCTTGAAAGCCAGCATCTGGGCGATGAGGTAATCCGGCTTCTGGGCTGCCACCATCGGCGCGCCTTTGTCCGAATCGCGCCCGTTGTCGATGTGGCAATTGGCGCAGCGATTCTGATACAGGGTTTCGCCGCGGGCGACGAGTTCGGGCTTGGTCGCGGATTTGGGGCGCTGAGCTTTCTGTTCCGCGTAGTGTTTGGCGAGCGGCGCCACGTCGGCCGCGGCGATGTCGCGATGCATTTTCACCTTGGTGGGTCGCCTGGCCTGCTGGAAGGACGTGATCATGTCGATCAGCAGTGCTTCATGCTGGGCATCGAGATGCGGCGTGTCGGGTTCGATGGCGATGCCGTCGGCGCCATGGCAGCTAAGGCATGTGCCGATCAGTTCGGCGACGGGTTTTCCTTGCGCCCCGGCGGCTGCGTGGCTGAATAGAAGCGCCGCGCCCAGCAGCCGCGTCATCAGGCGCTGCGTTCCAATACGGGTATTTGGTGAAGCGGCATTCATATTCAGACGGGCTCCCGGCGATACATCGGTTTGAGTCCTGGCGACGTCGTCCGCGGCATGCGATCAAGCGACGGATCGGCGGACAAGTGTCGCGTCTCAGCGCCGACGTTTGCGCCCCTGCTGCGGCGCCACTTGATCCTGTGCGGCGAAGAAATGCGCGATAGCGGTGAGGTCGGCGTCGCTCAGGTCCTTATAGGCGCCGTCCATCAGGAAGGGATACTTCCGTTCGCCAATCTTGAAGGCCAGGGTCTGGGCGACGAGATAATCCATGTCCTGGGCGGCCATCAGCGGCGCGTCCTTGTCCGAATCGCGCCCGTTGTCCACGTGGCAGTCGGCGCAGCGACTCTGATACAGGGTCTCGCCGCGGGCGACGAGTTCCGGTTTCGTCGCGGATTTGGGGCGCTGCGCCTTTTGTTCCGCGTAGTGCCTGGCCAGCGGGGCGACCTCGGCCGCGGTGATGTCGCGGTGCATCTTGACCTTGGTGGACCGTTTGCCCTGCTGGAAGGACGTGATCATCGCGCTCAGCAGTGCTTCGGGTTGCCCGTTGAGATGGGGTACTCCCGGCTTGAAGCCGAGGCCATCGCTGCCATGGCATTCGGTACAATTGGCAATCGGGCCCGTGCCTGTCATTGTCTGCGCGTAGCTGGCAGCGGAACCGAACACCATGACCGCGGTCAGTAGGCAGGTGCAGAGGCGTGCCTGCCGGACTTTCGCACTCGATAGATCCCTTTTCATCGTGAGTTTTCCCAGGTAAAAATCAGTGGCGACATTCTACAGCCGGTATCTGCATGCCGAGGCGTCCGGACTCAGCGGCGTCTGCCGCTAACAGGACAAATGGAACAGGAACTGCGGATTCTCTGGGTGGCGGTGGTGGCCTACGTGCTCTCCGGCGTGGTGGCGATTTTCGGCGTGGTGCTGAAAAAATCGCCGCATCGCTTCGTGCTCGGCAGCCTGGTCCTGGGCCTGGTATTGCTCGGTGTCTCGCTGGGTTTGCGCTGGGAAAGGCTGGGCCACGGGCCGTTCATGACCATGTTCGAAGTGCTGGCGAGCAATGTCTGGAGCTTGGGCCTGATTTTCGCCATCGCCTACTGGCGCTACCCCTCGATCCGCGGCACGGCGGCGGTGGTGATGCCGATCATTTTCATCATGCTGGGCTGGATGACGCTGTCGAGCACGCACGACGGACATTTTCCGCAGACTTTCCGCACGCCCTGGCTGTACATCCATGTCGGCTTGTCCAAGGTGTTTCTCGGCACGGTGCTGGTGGCGGTGGGCATGGCCGGCGTGATCCTGCTGCGCCGCGCCGGGATCGGCGTGTCGCGCTTTGCCGGGCTGCCGGCGGACGAACGCCTCGACGACCTGGCCTATCGCTTCATGGCGCTGGGCATCATTTTCCAGACCCTGATGCTGATTTCCGGCGCGATCTGGGCGCAGGACGCCTGGGGCCGCTACTGGGCCTGGGATCCGCTGGAGACCTGGTCTTTCATCACCTGGATCATGCTGGCATTCGCCTTGCATTGGCGTTTGACCATGAAAAGCTCACCGACGCTCGGTTCCTGGATGATTATTGCGGTCTTCATCTTCGCCTTCATGACCTTTTTCGGCATCCCCTTCATTTCGGAATCGCCGCACAAGGGCGCGGTATGAGGCTGGCTTCCATGCTGCCGCGGCAGCGCCACGAAGCCGGGGCGCAACTGGCCCTGGCCCTGGGCTGGCTGGTGCTGGCGACCGCGGCGGTGGCGGCCTCGGCGCTGTTCGCCATCCTCATCGTCATGGCGCGGGTTCCGGGCATTGGCGCGCTGTTTCCGGGGACCGAGTTCTATCGCGTGGCGCTGACCCTGCATGTCAATCTGTCGCAGTGGGTCTGGTTCATGGCCTTTGCCGGCATGCTCTGGAGCCTGGCGGCGCGGCGGGCGCCCGGGCCCTGGGGGTGGGCGGCGCTGGCGCTGGCGGCTGTGGGTGCCTTGCTGATGGCGGTGTCTCCGGCGCTGGGCGCGGTGCGTCCGCTCATGAGCAACTACATGCCGGTGCTCGACAACTCCTGGTTTCTGGCCGGACTGGCGATCTACGGACTGGCGGTACTGATCAGTGCCTCGGCGGCGCTCGCGGACTGGCCGTGGCGGCCGACAGGGGACGCCACCCGACCTGTTCGCCGTGTCGCCGGCGCCGACTTTTTGCAGGAGTCCCTCGACGGGGTGCTGCGGCTGGGCTTGTGGCTGGCGGCGGCGGTGGTGCTGACTGCGCTGGCCGTGCTGGCGATCACCTGGTGGCAGGTGTCGGCCAGCCTCTCCGGCCATGCCCTGTTCGAAACCCTGTTCTGGGGGCCGGGCCATATCTGGCAGTTCTGCCTGAGCACCCTGATGCTGCTGGCCTGGCTGGCCTTGTGTCCGCCTGCGCTGGTGCTGCCGTCGGCGCGCCGGCTCAAGTGGCTGCTGCTGCTGGGCGCGTTGCCGGCGCTGGGCGCGCCCCTGCTGCTGGTCCTGGGGCCGGCGAGCGGCGAGTATTTCATGGCCTTCACCCGGCTGATGCAATGGACCAGCTGGGAAGTGCCGCTGCTGCTGGGCGGCATCCTGCTGCTGCTGCACTGGCGTAGCCGTGCGATACCGGCTGCGGGGTTTTCGCTGTCGCTGCTGCTGCTGGTGTGCGGCATCGTGCTGGGCACGCTGATCGACGGCCAGACGACGCTGGTGACCGCGCACTATCACGGCACCATCGGCGCGGTGACGCTGGCCTTCATGGGGCTGACCTATGGCGTGCTGCCGGTAATGGGGCAGGCCATGCCGCCGTCATCGCGCATCGGCTTGCAGTTGCGGCTGTATGGCTATGGCATCCTGATGATGATGTCCGGCCTGGCCGGCGCCGGCCTGATGGGCGCGCCGCGCAAGATGGCGGGTAACGTCGGCGTCGAATTCAGCGTCGAAACCGTGGCGCGGGTATTCCTCGGCCTCGGCGGCAGCCTGGCCACCGCCGGCATCCTGATGTTCCTCTACCTGGTACTGCGCCAGCTATGGCCGGGTGTTTCGCTACGGGTGGCGCGCCATGGCTGACATGCCCCTTCCTGCCCGGCGTCGGCCGGACCCCAGGGTTATTGCGGTCGTGCTGATGGTATCCGTCGTGGCGGGCGGCGGCTATTTTCTCGATCGCTGGATCAACGACAGCGGGCGACCCGACCTCAAGGCCCATGTCGACCAGAAGCGCAACGAAGAAATCGATTTGCGCTTCAAGCAGGGTGTGATCATGCTGCACGCAAAACAATATGAACACGCCATGACCGCCTTTTACCGCGTCCTGCAACTGGCGCCGAAAATGCCGGAAGCCCATGTCAACATGGGGTTTGCGATGCTGGGTCAGAAGCGCTACAAGGAGGCCCTGGATTTTTTCGACAGTGCGAGCGAGATCAATCGCAATCAGCTGAATGCCTACTTCGGCATGGCCGAGGCCCAGGAAGGTCTGGGCAACTACCGTGGTGCGCTGGAGGCGATGGAAGCCTGGCTGCACCGGGCCAAGCCCGACGATCCCTTCCGCCGCCGCGCCGAAGCGGCGGTCTGGGAATGGCGCGAGAAACTGGCAAAGGACGCCAAGCCGGCAGCCAAGTAAAATGCGGCACGCAACTTGCGTTGATGCGTGGCGAAACGTCTTTCGACGAAACCAACCCGAACGGGGGTAAGCGATGTATCCGGAAATTGGTAATTTTTCATTGATCCTGGCGCTGGCGGTGGCGCTGGTGCAAGGCATCGTGCCCATCGTCGGCAGCTTGCGTGGCGATGTGCGCTTGATGGGCATTGCGCGGCCGGCGGCGGCGGCCCAGTTTCTGGCGATGTTGACCGCTTTTGGCTGCCTGGTCACGGCCTTCGTGGGCAACGATTTTTCGGTGCTCTACGTCGCGCAGAACTCGAATACGATGTTGCCGACGTTCTACAAGGTGGCGGCGGTGTGGGGCGGCCACGAAGGCTCGATGCTGCTCTGGGTCTTCATCCTGTCGGTGTGGACGATGGCGGTGGCGACCTTCAGCCGGCGCCTGCCGCTGCAGACGGTGGCCAATGCGCTGGGCGTGATGGGCCTGATCACGGTCGGTTTTGTGCTGTTCCTGCTGTTGACCTCGAACCCCTTCGAGCGCCTGCTGCCGGCGGCCGTGGATGGCCGCGACCTGAATCCGCTGTTGCAGGATGTCGGCATGGCGATTCATCCGCCGCTGCTGTACATCGGCTATGTCGGCTTTGCCGTGGCCTTTGCCTTCGCCATCTCGGCACTGATTTCCGGCCGGCTGGATGCGGCATGGGCGCGCTGGTCGCGACCGTGGACCACGGTGGCCTGGTTGTTCCTGACTTTGGGAATCGCCATCGGCTCGTGGTGGGCGTATTACGAACTGGGCTGGGGCGGCTGGTGGTTCTGGGATCCGGTGGAAAACGCCTCCTTCATGCCCTGGCTGGTCGGCACGGCGCTGATCCACTCGCTGGCGGTGACCGAGAAGCGCGGCGGATTCAAGAACTGGACCGTGCTGCTGGCGATCATGGCTTTCTCGCTGTCGCTGCTGGGGACTTTTCTGGTGCGCTCCGGCGTGCTGACCTCGGTGCATGCCTTCGCGGTCGATCCCAGGCGTGGCGTGTTCATATTGGGCTTCCTGGTGCTGGTGATCGGCGTCTCCCTGCTGTTGTTCGCATGGCGTGCGCCATCGGTCGGCATGGGGGGCAGGTTCGAGTTGTGGTCGCGCGAAACTTTTCTGCTGGTGAACAACGTGCTGCTGGTGACGGCCGCGGGCGCGGTGCTGCTGGGTACGCTTTACCCGCTGTTTCTCGATGCGCTTGGCATGGGCAAGGTATCCGTCGGACCGCCGTATTTCGAGGCGGTTTTTGCGCCCCTGATGGCGCCGCTGGTGCTCTTGATGGGGCTGGGACCCTTCGCCCGCTGGAAGCAGGCACGCTTCATCGATTTCTGGCCACGCTTGCGCTGGGCGGTGGGTTTCGCCGTAGTGGCGGCGATAGCGTTGCCGCTTATGCTGGGGCGCTGGTCACCGCTGTTGGCCTGCGGCCTGTTGCTTGGCTTCTGGGCGGTGGCGTCGAGCGTTACCGTGCTGGTCGGACACCTGCGCGAGCGCGGTGGGGATGCCTCTTTCGGCCAGCGGCTGGCGTCGGTGCCGCTGGCAAAATGGGGCATGCTGCTGGCCCACGTCGGCATCGGCGTGTTCATTTTCGGCGTCACCCTGGTCAAGGGCTATGAGACGATGAGCGAAGTGAAAATGCAGCCGGGAGAAACCGCCTCGGCAGGCGGTTACGACTTCAAGCTGATTGAAATCGGCGAGCGCCGCGGGCCGAACTACATGGCGGTTCGCGCCACGATGAACGTGAGTCGCGACGGTGTTCCGGTCACGGTGATGTATCCGGAAAAGCGCATGTATTTCGTGCAGAAAATGCCGATGACCGAAGCGGCCATCGATAGCAACCTGTTTCGCGACCTGTATGTCTCGCTGGGCGAGCCGGTGGACAACGTTTCGTGGATTGTTCGTGTGCAGCACAAGCCCCTGATCAGCTGGATCTGGGGCGGTTGTTTGCTGATGGCCCTGGGTGGCTTGCTGGCGGCGTCGGATCGCAGATACCGGATCCGGCAGCGCGAGGATGTCGCGGACACCAGTGCGGCGGTTACGGTTTAAGGAGTTTTAATGAGGCGTTTTCTTTTCCCCCTGGTAATTTTTATCGTTCTTGTGGTCTTTCTCGCGGCCGGATTGCGCTTGAACCCGCGCGAGGTTCCCTCGCCACTGATCGGCAAGCAGGTGCCGACCTTCCGCCTGGCGCAACTACATGCCGGCGACAAGTTCATCTCCGCCGAGGACATGCGCGGCAAGGTCTGGCTGCTCAACGTCTGGGCCTCGTGGTGCGTATCCTGCCGCCAGGAGCATCCGGTGCTGATCGATCTGCAGAAGCAGAACAAGATCGCCATCATCGGACTCAACTACAAGGACGAGCGCGCGGCGGCGATGACCTGGCTGACTCAGCATGGCGGCGATCCCTACCTGGTTTCCGCGGTCGATGCCGACGGCCGGGTGGGAATCGACTTCGGCGTGTATGGCGTGCCGGAAACCTTCCTCATCGACAAGAACGGCGTGATCCGCTACAAGCATATCGGCCCGGTCACGGCCGAGGCATTGAAGACCAAGATCCTGCCGCTGGCGGAGGAACTCGCGCGTGGTTGATCGCATGATGGGTTGCGTCGCCGCGGCACAAAAGTTATGCGAAGCGGTATCCCCTGGTGGGACGGTGCCGGCGCTACGGCGTTTTCTTGTGGTGGTGCTGCTGGTTCTGGGCATGCAGCCGGCAATCGCCGCCGAGGGGATGGCGCAGCCGGTCGGCGATCCGCTGGTGGAGGCACGGGTGAACAAGCTTGCCGAGGAATTGCGTTGCCTGACCTGCATGGGGCAGAGCATCGCCGATTCGCAGTCCTCGTTTTCCACCGACATGAAGCGCGAGATCCGCGCCATGATAGTCGCCGGCAAGAATGACAAGGAGATCATGGAGTTCATGGTCCAGCGCTATGGCGATTTCGTGCTGTACCGGCCGCCGGTGAAGAGCACGACCTGGGTGCTGTGGGGCGGGCCGTTCCTGTTTCTGATCCTGAGCCTGGTTTTCCTGATGCTTAAACTGCGCAAGCGTCGCGGGCAGAACGCGACGGAACTCACCGCCAGCGAGCATCAGCAGGCGGTTGAACTACTGGGTAAACGCGAGGTTGATCGCCCATGACTACATTTGTTGTTGTTGCCATCCTGTTGACGCTGGCGGTGCTGGCGCTGCTGCTGGCGCCCCTGCTGCTGAATCAACGCAAGCAGCGCGTGGGCAGTTCCAGCCAGCTCAGCGTTGCGGTATTGCGCGACCAGTTGAGCGATCTCGAAGATCAGCGCAAGGCCGGTACTCTCGATCCCAGGATGTTTGTCGAGGAGCAGGCCGAGCTTGAACGCCGCGCGCTGGAAGACGGGGCCGGCGCCGGCGCAGCAAAGCCTTATTCCACCGCGCGTAAATTGACCCTGGCGGTGATCCTCGGCATCGCCTTGCCGGCGCTGACGGTCGGCCTGTACTTCATGCTTGGCTCGCCGGACACAATGAAACCGCAACAGGCGGCGGACGCGGGCGGCACGGCGGGCGCCCATTCCCTGTCGCCGCAGCAGATCCAGTCCATGGCGGCGAAACTGGCCGAGCGCCTGCAGAACAATCCCGATGACGGCGAAGGCTGGCTGATGCTGGGGCGTTCCTACACGACGCTCGGCCGCTACCCGGAAGCGGCGGCGGCGTTCGGGCGGGCCACCTCGCTGCTGCCGCCCAACGCCAATCTGCTCGCCGATTACGCTGATGTCATGGCGATGGCTCAGGGGCGCCGCCTCAGCGGCGAACCGGAGAAGATTATTGCCCGCGCTCTGGCCATCGACCCCCGTCACCTCAAGTCTCTGGCGCTGATGGGTTCCGCGGCCTTCGAGCGCGGCGATTTCGCTCTCGCGATTCAGCACTGGCAAAATATTCTGACTCTGGTCCCGCCGGATTCCCCGGTCGCGCAAAGCATCGGCAACAGCATCGCCGACGCGCAGCGCAGGATGGGTGGTGTTCCGACTCAGGCCGGCGCTGTGCCGCAGGCCGGCGCTCCGATGCAGGCCGGTGCTATGCCAGCGGCCGGGTCCGGTGCGGCATCCGTCTCCGGCACGATCGCGCTGGCCCCCGAGTTGATCGGCAAGACTCCGGCCGGTGCCACGCTCTTCATCTTCGCCCGTGGCACGGATGGATCGAGGATCCCGCTGGCCATGGCCCGCATCAATGCGGCCAAGTTGCCCTACAGTTTCAAGCTTGACGATTCGATGTCGATGATGCCCACGGCGCGCCTTTCTTCAGCCAAGTCCGTCGTCATCGGCGCACGGATTTCCATCGGCGGGGACGCCGGGGCCAAGCCGGGCGATTTCGAAGGTTTCTCGGCGCCCGTGGCGGTGGGTGCCAATGGCGTGAAGGTGACAATCGGCGCTGTCGTGAAGTGAGGCCCTGCAGGGTCTTGCGGCGCGGCTTGCCACGCGGCCCCGGTGGCGGTCAACGCTTTGATTTGGCGGCAGGACGCGGTGCGGATTTTTCCGTGGTCTCCAGGGCCTTGCGCGCTTCAACATGACCCTTGCCGGCCGCCATGCGAAACCAGCGCATGGCTTCGTTGCGGTCTGCGACGACGCCCTTGCCGGCGATGAACAGCAGTCCCAGCGTGTAGGCCGCTTCGGCATGGCCGGCACTGGCTGCCTTGAAGTACCAGGTGGCCGCTTCCCGATCGGGATCGGCGACGCCTTTCGCTGCGGTGTTGCCGAACAGGTAGGCATGCGCGATCTGGTACATGGCCTCCGCGTTTCCGCTGGCCGCCGATTTCTTCCACCAGAAGATGGCCGTGTTTTCGTCTTCGGTGACCCCCTTGCCGTGAAAATACAGGTCGCCAAGTCGAAGCTGGGCCAGCGGGTTGCCTTCGTTGGCGATCTTTGTCAGAACCTCGACGGCCTTCGCATCGCCACCGGCTTCAAGCACCTTGAGTGCATCGTCAAGCGGTGCTGCGGTGACCGGAAGAACAGGCAGGAGGGTGCAGGCAAGGGCGAGCGAGCATATCCATTTCGCGTGCATCGGGGTTTCCTTGTAGATCATGCATTGCAGACAAGTCAAACATCTTCGATAATTCTACCTTTCCTCTTGTCTCCGCTGAATCTTTCGTTCTCACCCTGACCGATGCCGCAGAGCAGTCACCCCAGCACAGAGAATCCGGAATCGCCACTGGCTGCCAAGGCAGGCGGTGTGCGGCCGACGAACTTCGCCAGAACGGGTTCGTGGGTTATCGGCGGCCTGATCGTTTATCTGCTTCTGGCGTCTGCGGTCATCGGCTGGGAAAGAAAGCGGATGTTCGACGCCGTGCGTGAAATAGAGGCCGTGCACATCCTCGATGAGGACCAGATCGCGCTGAACTTTACGGTTTCCCACGCCATCCTCGCGGTCAATGAACACTACTTCAGCGAAGATCTATCGCGTTCGGCAACGATTCTGGCGCTGGAGCTCGATACGGCGATTTCAAGGCTTGGCAAGGTGCAAGGGAGCCCGGTTGATCTTGGCCGCCATGTTGCCGACCTGGCCCGATTCAAGGCGAAGCTGCAGCGCGAGCCTTCTCGCGTCCTGCTCGCCGACCTGCGGGAAGCGCTCCATCAACTGGTGCTTGATCTGGATACCGTGACTTCCGCGATCCACAGCCGCAAGCAGACCGTAATGGAGAGCTATCGCCATATGTTTCATCGTCTGACCCTGGAACTGTTCGTGCTGATGACGCTTGGAGTGATGATCCTTGGCGGCGTCGCCAGTCTGTTTTTCCGTCACCTTTCGCGTGATATCGGGGTCGTCAAGCTGCATGCCGGCGAAATTGTACGGGGCTACCGGGGCGCACCGCTGGCGGTCACGCGCGGGGATGAGTTGGGGGAACTGATGTCCGCGGTCAACGACATGGAAGCCGTGTTGAAATTCCGTGACAGCCAGCTTGAACTGTCCCGGCAGCAGCGATTCCATACCGAAAAGATGGCGGCGGTCGGCTCGCTGGCGGCGGCCGTGGCGCATGAGATAAACAACCCGTTGGCCGCCATCGTGGGCGTTGCGGAAAGCCTCGTCAATGACCGGAACAATGGCCGGTACTCGGCGCGCCGTGCGGATCATCAAATCGACCAGATTCTCGAGCAGGCGCGGCGCGTGATGACCATTACCCGGCAGATCAGCGAGTTTTCCCTGCAGCGTCCGCTGGAGCCGGCACTCATCGACCTCAATACCCTGGTCAGAAGCACCTGCAATTTCATCGGCTTCGACAAGCGCTTTCGCGGCATCGTGCTGAAACAGGACCTGGCCGAGGGCCTGCCGGCACTGCTGGTGGTTTCGGATCACGTCGTCCAGGTCTTGATGAACCTGCTGATCAATGCGGCCGACGCGCTCGATGGCAGGGAAGATCTCGCTGCCGCCATCAAGGTCGAAACCGGGCTCTCCGGACAGGCGGTGGTGCTGGCGGTGAGTGACAATGGCCCGGGAATTGCTTCCGAAAACCTTGAACGAATCTTTGAAACCCACTTCACCACCAAACCGCCGGGGCGTGGCTCCGGGCTTGGATTGTCGCTGTGTCGCAGCCTCGTGCAGCAGGACGGTGGCGAGATAGAAGTCGAATCTGCAGTGGGGCAGGGCACCACAGTACGGGTCACCCTGCCGGTTCCGGCAGAGCCGGTACCTTAGGAGAAACCGCGTGCATGTACTGATCATCGACGACGAACTGGCGCTGCGGCAGATAATCGCCGCCACGGTGCGTCGTGCCGGGTACTCGGTGGATATGGCGGAGGGCGTCAAGGATGCCGCCAGCAAGCTTGTACGTGGCGACGTCGATCTGGCGATTTGCGACATCAAGATGGAGGACGGTGACGGGGTCGAGCTGGTGCGCAGCATGAAGAGCGCCGGTGTCCCCACGCTGTTCATCATGGTCACCGCGTTTGCTTCGGTGCAAACCGCGGTAGAGGCTTTGCGCGCCGGTGCCATGGACTACATGGTGAAGCCGATCGACAGCGAGGAGCTGCTGTATCGGCTACGGCAGGCGCAGACCTTGCTTGGCTTGAAGGCTGAAAACGTCGCGTTGCGCAAGTTTGTCAGCGGCGAACGGGAAAATATCCGCTTCAAATTCACCTCGGCGTCGATGGCGGCCGTTGAACGACTGGCCACCCGCGTGGCGGTAATCGACAGCACCGTCATGATCACCGGCGAGAGCGGTACCGGCAAAGGGGTGCTGGCGCGATTCATCCACGACCAGAGTTTGCGAGCGGAGGCGCCTTTCATCCCCGTCAATTGCAGCGCCATACCCGAGAACCTGCTAGAGAGCGAACTCTTCGGCCACACCAAGGGGGCCTTTTCCGGTGCCGTTCAGGCGCGCAAGGGCCTGTTTTCCCAGGCCGATACCGGCACGCTGTTTCTCGATGAGATCGGCGAATCGCCCCTGCACATGCAGACCAAGATGCTGCATGTCATCGAGGACAAGGAAATCCGTCCCGTCGGCGGCGAGCAGCTGCGGAAAGTCGATACCCGGATCGTCGTGGCGACCAACCGGGACCTTCCAGCGATGGTGGCCGCCGGCACCTTTCGCGAGGATCTGTTTTTCCGGATTTCGCAGTTCCATATCGATTTGCCTCCACTGCGGGATCGCGGCGAAGATATTTCGCGCCTGATCCGGTTTTTTCTCGAGACGGCAAAACTTAAGGGCGAAACCAGGATCGAACTTGATCCGGCGGCTGAGGAGCTGTTGCTGGAATATCGCTGGCCGGGCAATGTCCGTGAACTGGAAAACGTGATCGGGCGAGCCATCATCATGGCCGATGGCGGGCGCATCACCATCGGCGACCTGCCGCCCGGCTTGTCGGTACAGGGTAACAAGTCGTCACGCGAGCAAAAAGTCTTTTCTGCCGGCGGCAGCTTGCGCGATCAGGTTCGGCGGGCGGAAGCTGATATCATTTTCCGCGTCCTCAAGGAATGCGGCGGGGATCGCAAGATGGCCGCGCAGCAGCTCGAGATCGGCCTTTCAAGCCTGTACCGCAAGATGGAGGAGTTCGAGGCATTGGGAGTTAGTTAATTGTGGCGCCGCGTTGGCGCGCGTGTGGAGAAGTTGTGTTGATGAGGTGAGTCGAATGGCGGCAACGGGATCTTTCAGGGAATATGGGTGGACTGCAATTGCCGGCCTGCTTTTTGTCATGAGCATGTACGTGGGCTTGGCCAATGCCGGCATTGAAGAGGACTATGCCGCCGGCAAGGTTTCTTATGAGAGGGGTGATTTCGCGACGGCGATGCCCCTAATGCGCAAGGCCGCCGATGCCGGAAAAGTCGAAGCAATGGTTATCATGGCCTCGATGCTGGATGCGGCTGAGTTTGACGAGGAGGCCGTGGCCTACTACAAAAAGGCTGCTGCTACAGGGAGTCCGGAAGGGATTTATGGCTTGGCTACCATGTTGGCCGCCGGGGAAGGAATAAAAAAGGACCCCAAGGAAGCAAGAGTCCTTTTGACGAAGGCGGCTGAAGCTGGGTATAAGCCGGCGATCAGAGGATTGGCGCAGACCTACCTGCGCGGCGAACTGGATGTTTCGGCCGAACAGATGAAGAGCACGGAAGCCTTGAAGTGGCTGACCATTGCGGCTGATGATGGCTTCATGCCAGCCCTTCAGGCTCTTGAAAAGGCGTACCGTGAAGGCGATTACGGGCTTGCGGTAGATCCGGTGAAGGCGGATCAATTGAAGCTGGCGATCTTGAAGATAACGGGAGGAGGGCCGAAGAAGGTCCGGCGCAGAGGAGAAGCAAAATGAATTCAAAGATGATCGCCGGAGCATTTGCACTCGGGTTGGTAGCTGCCAGCATTCCGCAGACGGCGCTTGCGGTTGACCTTTTGCGCGGGCAGCGGCTATACAACATGCACTGTTCAGTATGCCACGGTCTGAACGGGGTGCCGGTGATACAGCAAGCGCCAAATTTTTCGGCCAAGGAGCGCTTGACGCAGCCGGATATGGTGCTCCTGCAGTCTGTCAAAATGGGCAAGACGATCTGCCCACCGCGTATAGGGACCTTGAAGGATGCCGAAATACTCGACACAATTTACTATGCGCGAACGCTACGCTAAGGAAGCGCTGAATAAGCCGTCACACCGGCGAACGCCGGTGTCCAGTGCCATGATTCTTCTGGATTCCGGCGTTCGCCGGAATGACGATTTGGTACTTAATCAGCGCTTCCCTAAGGGAGTTCGCTCGATGTTTTTGAACGTCTGCGGCAGGACCGCTCTGGTGTCGGCATTGCTGTGCCTTGTGGCTGGGCCGGTTGTCGCCCAGGGAACAGAAAAAGTAATGGATCGATTCGAAACCGGCAAAAACACCTATGTCCGCTCCCTGTTGCATGACAAGGCGGGGAACTCGCTGTGGGTCGGTACTTCCGTCGGCGCGATGGAGATCGATTTGAAGACCACCGCGCCGCGCAAGACCTTTACCCGCAACGACGGCCTGGCCAATGAGTACGTTTTCGCCATGGGCATCGATTCGCAGGGGTACAACTGGTTCGGCACCAATGCTGGCGGCGCGTCCCGCTACAAGAACGGCAAGTGGAAAACCTACTTTCCGATGCATGGCCTGGCCGACTACTGGATTTATTCTTTCGCCAACGACAAGAAGGGCAACCTCTGGATAGGCACCTGGGCCGGGGCCAATCTGTTCAACGTAAAGACCGGGAAGTTCACCACCTATGTAAAGGAACTGATCAACGAGTGGGTGTATGGTCTCGGTGTCGACAAGGAGGGCCGCGTCTGGTTCGGCACCGAGGGCGGCATCTCGATG
The DNA here is from genome assembly GCA_031389965.1 of Betaproteobacteria bacterium. GTDB lineage: Bacteria > Pseudomonadota > Gammaproteobacteria > Burkholderiales > Rhodocyclaceae > Sulfuritalea. The sequence goes on along the minus strand of JANMTA010000153.1, from coordinate 6,313 downwards.
TACGACGGCAAGCGCTGGAAGTCCTGGACGCACAAGGATGGGCTCGGGGCAGACAATCCCGCCGGCCTGCCGGCGAGCCCGAATACCGGTCTCGGCACCCGTTCACGCCACGACCTGGCGATCGAAGCACAGGGCATGGGTACCTACAATCCCAACTACGTGTTTTCGATCCTCATCGCCCAGGACAACAGCATCTGGGCGGGCACCTGGGGCGGTGGAGTGAGCCGCTGGGATGGCAAGCAGTGGACCAGCCTGTCAAGCAAAAACGGCCTGGCCGGCAATATCGTCTATTCGATCGCCCAGGATGACAACGGCGTGTTCTGGTTCGGCACCGACAAAGGCGTGTCCCGTTATGACGGCAAGACATGGCGAACCATCGGCACCAAGGATGGCCTTCTGGACGAAAACGTCTACGCGATAGCGCTGACTCCCGGCGCCAGCGTGTGGGCCGGGACGAAGCTTGGCGTAGTCAGGATAGCGGCAAAGTGAAGACCATGAAGACTGCAAAACTCAAATTCGCATCGCTCGCGAGCCTGCTGCTTGTGCCCTTGATGTTTCTGGCGGTCAGCGCTGCCTTTGCGGCCGATGCACCGAAGCAGCCGATCCCTGCCGCTGCTCCGGCGGCAGGGACCGCAGCCAACCCGGCGCTGGGACCGAATCATCCGCCGATTGCACCGCCTGCCCGCGAAGGGAAGCTGACGGTCGATGACAAGGCGAAGTTCACGCATTTCCGTGTCGGCAACAAGAACGTCAAGTCGGTGTACAACGACGGTGGCGTGATCTGGGTCGGAACTACCGGCGGCGTCGTGCGCTATGACACCAGGGACGACAGTTTCAAACTCTTCGACACCAAGAACGGATTGCTGTCCAACGGCATGTTCTTCGTCGGCAAGGTCAAGGGCAAGATCGCCGTGGGCACGTATGGCGGAGGGCTCTCCCTGCTGGATGAAAAAACCGGCAAGTGGAAGACCTACAACATCCCCGAGGGTCTCGGGGATGCTTTCGTCTATGACGTGATTACCGTGAAGAACGGGGACATCTGGATCGCTACCTGGTCCGGGGCCAACCGTGTCCGCGGTGGCGACCTGGACGACCGCAGCAAGTGGGATCTTTACACCGTCGACAACACCAAGGGCGGCTTGCCCAACGATTGGGTGTACGGACTCGCGGAAGGCCGGAATGGCGATATCTGGCTGGCCACCGAGGGCGGCATGGCGCGCTTTGCGAAGAACCGCTGGGAAAACTGGAACCATGCGAAAGGCATGGGCGCTTCCTATGACCGGGTGAAGAAGGACATTGCTTTCAAGAGCGACCCGGGCAAGCAATCGGTGCATCATGCCAAGCAGAAAGAAGAAATGGGGCTGCAGGATGTCGACGTCGCCTATAACCCGAACTACGTTGTGTCGCTCGAGGTTGATGCTGCTGGCCAGGTCTGGGCCGGGACCTGGGGTGGCGGCCTGTCGAGGTTCGACGGGCGGCGCTGGCAGAGCTATACGACTACCGAGGGCTTGCCGGGGAATCATGTATTCGCGCTGCATCTCGATCCAAAAGGAGAACTCTGGATCGGCACCAACAATGGCCTCACCCGCTGGCAGAACGGCAAGTTTGCCAAGGCCTTGACTACGGCGGACGGACTGTTTGCCAACAACATTTTTGCCATGGCTTCTGCTGCGGATGGCTCGCTTTGGGTCGGCAGTTATGGCGGCGTCGCGCATCTGAGGCTTGGAAAGTAGGGCGGCTTGTCGAGTCCGTCGCGGGCGATTGTGACTCGATCCGGCAGCAGAGCATCAATGCCGGGTTTGCCCGGGACTGGAATGTTATGGTTCCGTCGCACCGGTTTGCGTCTGGTCGCGTTGCTGCTGCTGTTCGGTTCGGCAGTGGGTGTTGCCGTCGCCGGCGAAACCATGCTTTTGGCGTTTCTGAAGGCGGCTCCCGATGTGCCGCCGGTGGAGGACACTCCTGCCACGGCAAGAGAGACTCCCGTTGCCGAGATGCACCCGGCGCGCGTTGCCCTGGAACGCAACCGGATTTATGACGAATCCAATCCGGATTTTTTGCGACTGCAACGAATCGATGATGCAACACGTCACATGAAGCGCGATGTCGTCGGCTTCCCGGACTGGATGGCTGCCTTGCGTTCCGGCGCCATTACTCCCCGGGCAGGACTTTCCCTCACGGACAAAATGAACGTGCTCGACCTCGACGTCACGATGAGAAACACCAAGGAAATGCCTTATGTCCGCTTTCCCCACCAGTCCCATACGGTTTGGCTGGACTGCTCGAACTGTCACCCGGTTCCGTTTATTCCGAAGGCCGGAGCCAACCCGGTTTCGATGACCGAGATCTTTCGCGGCCGGTATTGCGGGATGTGCCACGATCGCGTTGCCTTCATTACCTTCTTTTCGTGCGACAGATGCCATAGCGTCCCGCAGGGCGCTTCACTCAAACCGAGGTAAGCAAAGTGCTGCATTCAGAGCATCCCGTCCGTACCTCTCGCGCAACCGGCGTCTTGCGGCGGCTGAAGTGCCAGGGATGATCATGGCCAGGACACGGGCGATCGCAGTCATGGCGGCAGTATTGATTGCCTTGCCTGCGTGTACGCCAGGCAGGCAGAATGACCCGGGCTGGAAACGGGAACAGGGCGATATTCATGAGCGGCTCTCGGAAGCGATCAGTCGCGATGGCTTTGATTACAATTTTGGTACCGAGCGGGATGGGTCGGAGCGTATTGATGTGATCCACATCAAGATCAGCCTGGACAGCCTCAAAGGCCGGCACCTCAGTCTCGAGAAACTGATGACGGACATCGGCAGGGTTTGTTCGCACCCCAACTACGCGCATTTGCCCGTGAGCATCCTGATCGGCGCCGGTAACGAAGATGACCAGATGTACCTGTATGCAATCCTCGCGACCGCGGTGAAGGGGCGGCGCAATATTGCCCTGGTGGCCGCTACGGATACGCGCAACGAGATCATTGTTACGGTTCGCCATCCCGATCCAGGCGGCAACTGATACTTTCGAGCCTTGCCTCACCACCGCAGCGAAAAATGGTTTAAACCTGACACGATTTTTGCTAGAGTAATGTCCGGCCCTCAATAATGGGGGACTTTTACTGGAGAACCAAACAATGGATCAGTCTCGTCGTAACATGCTCAAGCTGGGCGCTGCCGCCCTGGCTATGATTCCCGTGGTCGCGATCGCCGCCAAGAACGATGCGATGCGCGCTTCGATGAAGTACAAGGACTCGCCCGAGGGCGACAAGAGCTGCGCTAGTTGTATTCAGTTCGTTCCGGGCAAGGCTGCCACGGACATGGGCGGCTGCAAGATTTTCCCGGGCGACACCGAAGTTTCGCCGAAGGGCTATTGCGTGGCTTGGGCCAAGAAGGCCTGACCGGTCAAGCTTTACCAGGAAAAGGGGCGGAAACGCCCCTTTTTTTGCTCCTCGATAACCCGAAAATGCTCGGGTTTCGCCGGTAATTTTCTTTAGGCTTAAAGTTTGCTTTAGTTGCCTAATCGCTGCACTCCGGCCAACATGGCTGTGCGGAACGCCCTGCCTGCAGGGCGCTTGTGTGACACGCTGGCGTTTTCGGCTTGCCGCGACCCCGGTCCGGTTTTCTCAGTTATTGGAATCATTTTGCCAAACTTGATAAGGATTTTCCCGAAACTTGCGGCTGGCAGGCTCGGTGCGCTGCTTGTGGCGGGGCTTGCCGGGATCCTTTTCGTGATTCCGGTGGGGAGTTATTACATTCGGGACCACCACGGACTTGGCGAGCGTGCCCGGGATGCTGAACGTGACCTGAAACTCCGGGTGACGCTGGCCGAGACCCTGCTCAGGCAGGTGCTGCTTGCGCCCGATCTGCTGATCGCCGGCATTGCCCCGACGGCAACCACTTCTCCGGAAGCTTGGGGAGCCGCCGCGGGGACAATTCTGAAGGCCAACGAAATCATCGGCCGCCTGGAAATTGCACCCGAGGGGAAGCCCGGCCTCACACTGGCCAGGGCTGAGGCTGCCAATAACTTCAAGACGCTGACCACGGTTCAATGGCCCACTCGTGCCGATCAGCGCGGTAGCCTGAAAAGCCAGGGGCAGGCAGTTGTTTCGGTGAATGGGGGCTCCTTCATCGCAAAGCAAGCGGTGCTGTTTCTGCGCTCCGACGGCCAGTCCCAACCTTGGGGTCATGTCCTCGTCACGGTAGATCCTTCCGATCTTTCCCGGATCATGAAGCTCGACGAGCTCGCGGCCCAAGGTTACTCGTTCCGCCTGGATTATTTTCAGGAGGGCGCCGCCGGAGCGCAAGTACTCGTTGTCGCAGGCGGCGATTTGCGGGACAACGCGTTCAGCCACGAGATACGCCTGGCGCAGGGAGGCCGCATCCGATTGCGCGAGAGTCCGCCAGCGAGCTGGAACGCTCCGCCGATTGCGTTCACCGAACTGGTCCTGCTGCTTGCCGGGGGAGTTCTCGTCAGTCTATTGACCTACCTCCTGCTTCGCCGTTCCGCCGAAATGAGCGAACAGGTGGCGCTGCGGACATTGCAACTGGCGCTGGACAAGGAAACGCTGAAGTCCGAGGTCGAGCGCCGCAAGCAGACCGAGGCCGAGTTGCGGGACTCGCATGGTTTGCTCGACTCGATTTTTGAGCATATCCCGAACATGATCGTACTCAAGCGCGCCTCCGACCTGAAGGTGGTGCGCGTAAATCGGCTTGGGGAATCGATTTTTGGAAAGTCGAGGGCAAAGCTGCTTGGGCTTTCGAGCAAAGACCTGTTGCAGGGCGACCAGGTGCAGCTTGATACCGAAACCGATCTGACGGCGCTTCGCGAAGGTAATCTGGTCGAAATTCCCGAGCAGTTGATTGAGCTGCCGGATGGCGCTGCGCACTGGGTAAAAGTCAGGAAAATCGCCCTGTTCGATGCCGCCGGCAAGCCGGCACATATTCTCGAAATCGGGGAAGACATAACCGCCCACAAGCATCTCGATGAGGCGCTGACCGAGAACCTCAATTTTGTCGAACAACTGCTCGCCGCCATTCCGACACCGGTCTTTTTCAAGGATGCCAATCTTTGCTACATCGGGGTGAACAAGGCTTTCGAGGACTTCTACGGTACCTCCGGCGAATCGCTGATCGGCAAGACGGTCTACGACATCGCACCGCCCGAACTGGCGGCGATTTACGACAAGGCTGACAGGGAATTGCTGGCCAGCAGGGACAAGCAGACCTACGAGGCGCGGGTCAGGTGCGCCGATGGCGTGGACAAGGATGTGGTGTTCTTCAAGGCGGTGTTCTCCACGACACAGGCGGAAGTCGGAGGGATTGTCGGCATCCTGCTCGATGTCACTGAGCAAAAGGCCGCCCAGCGGCACATCCTGCGCCTGAACCGCACTCTGGCCGTGGTCAGCGAAGCCAATGAAGCCATATTGCGGACCAGGGAGTCCCCGGCCCTGATCCAGGAGACCGTGGATATTCTCCACGAGATCGGCGGCTTCCCGCTGGCCTGGGTGTATGCCAACAATGAAGATCTGCCGGCGTTGGTGGTGATCGGCGAGCACGCCGAACTTGCGACAAGTATTACCGCCGCCCTGCGCACCGATGGCTGTCGTGATCCGGCTCGACGAGCCGAATTCGCCACCGGACGTTGCAGTTTTTTCGCGACGCTGGCGGAATGCGACAAGACGCTGGCCGACAGCCCTCCGGGCTTCGAGTCCCACGGTCTGGCGCATCTGCCCCTGCGTGTCGCGGGGCGGATCGCTGGCGGCATTTGCATCGTCGGATTGAGCGAAGATCTGGCGGACAGCGAAGAACAAAGACTGCTCGCGAGCCTCGCCGAGAGCCTGTCGCATGCGCTCGACTCGCTCGAACAGGAGCGGGCGCGGCAGATAGCGGAACGCAAGCTGGAACTGGCCGCCCATGTCTTCGAGAACAGCGCCGAAGGGGTCATGATCACCGACCGCGACAACAAGATTCTGATGGTCAATCGGCGGTTCTCGGAGATTACCGGCTATTCCGCCGAGGAAGTTACCGGCAATACGCCTAGCATCCTGAATTCGGGCCAGCAGGACAAGGCCTTTTACAGCAACATGTGGCGCTCGCTGATGAACCGCGGCGAATGGCACGGCGAGATTCGCAACCGGCGGAAGGATGGCGAAGTCATCGTCGAATGGATGAACCTGAGCGTGGTAAAGAACGACGCCGGCGAAATCGTCAATTACGTGGCGGTGTTTTCCGAAATCACCGTGCACAAGACCATCAAGAAGCGAATGCAATTCCTTGCGCATTACGACGCCCTGACATCGCTGCCGAATCGTATTCTATTC
>JANMTA010000104.1:0-5067 GCA_031389965.1 Betaproteobacteria bacterium | reverse complement strand
GTGCGAAACCGCCGCGACGGCAGCGTCGAGGCCATGATTTGCGGCGACCCGGCACAGATCGAGGCCATGCTGGCCTGGAGCCGCATCGGGCCGGCCGGCAGCAGCGTCGACGAACTGATCGTCGAGCATGCCGTCGGCGACTTTCAGGACTTCGAACTGCGGCCCACCGCTTGAAGCTTCCATCCGATGGGCGGCGCCAACCGCGCCATCGACCGGTTTCTGCTCTTCAATTCCGCGCTTCGAACCGATCTCCCATGCGTTAAGTTCAATTCTCTCAATCGATCCGGACCACAATGCCCTTATGATCACCTCCACTTGGAGCGACGAGGCCATCACCGCCAAGATTCGCGACATCGCCAAAACCACCTTCGGCATGGACCTGCCGGACAGCAGCCTGCCCATAAAGGACTCGGGGCTCGACTCGATGGCGCTGATCGACATCGTGATGGGCCTCGAGGAATCCTTCGGCTGCCAGTTGCCGCTGGAGCGCCTGCCTGCAAACCCCACCATGGATGACTTTGTGATCCTCGTTCAGGCGGCTCTTGCCAAACAATGAGAGAGGTCGTCATCACGGGCCTTGGCATTGTTTCACCCATCGGGCAATCGGCCGCCGAAGTGACGGAGCATTTGCTGGCCGTGCGCTCCGGCATTCGACTCTGGTCCGCTGCCGGCCACAAGAAGACGTTTCCGGCGGGGCTCGTCGAGGGAGAGTTCGATAGCGCTTTCGAGAGGAAGGACCTTCCCTACCTGGATCGGCTGACAAAAATCGGCGTAGCCGCCGCCGATCAGGCGCTGGCCGACGCCGGGCTGCCGTCGAATTGCGCCGACCTCGACCTTCGCGCGGGGGTTTTTGCGGGAACCGTTAACGGCGGCATCAATTCCGTATGCCAATGGCTGCGCGAATACTATGCCGACGGCAAGCAAACCGCCCGCCCTTTCACCATCATGGCCGGAATGCCCAACGCCCCGGCCGCATGGATTTCGATTCGCCACCAGATTGCCGGCCCCGTCATCACCCATACCGCGGCCTGCGCGTCTTCGGGCGTGGCGCTCGGCGATGCCATGCGCTGGATTCGCCATGGCGATCTCGACGTCGCAATCGCCGGCGGCTGCGAGGCTGCGCTGATCCCGCCGGTCATGGGGGTCTGGGACGGCCTGCGCGCGCTGGCCCCGCCCGATACGGATGACGTCGGACGCAGCTGCCGGCCATTTTCCCGCGACCGGAGCGGACTGGTACTTGCCGAGGGCGCGGTGTTCTTCGTCCTGGAAGCCGCGGATCACGCCCTGGCGCGTGGTGCGCGCGTCTATGCGACGCTGTCGGGTTACGGCATCGCCTGCGATGCCTACCATATCGGTGCCCCGCTTTCGCGCGGCCAGACGGCTGCCATCAATGCCGCTTTGCGCGATGCCAATCTCCGTCCAGCCGATCTGTCCTACATCAACGCCCACGGCACCGCGACCCCCACCGGCGATCCGGTGGAAGTCGCTTCCCTGCGCAGCGCCCTCGGCGATGCGGCCGACGATGTACCCGTCAGCAGTACCAAGGCCCAGCACGGGCACATGCTGGGCGCCGCCAGCGCCATGGAGCTGGCGGTCTGCGTCCTCGCCATGCAGCACGATTTTCTTCCGGCGACCGCCTTTCTCGACGATATCGACCCGGCCTGCGCGCTGCGCCACGTGCCGGGTGTGGCCGAGCGAGGTGTGCAAATTCGCCACACATTGAGCCTCAGTGCCGGTTTTGGCGGCACAAACAGCGCCCTCGTGCTCAGCAAGCGGTAATATCGGGCTTCAATTAGTGCTTGGGCATACCATGTTGAAGAACGCCTCTGCCGCGCAGCACGCACCCCGGGACGACACCGCGCTGGTGACCCGGCTGGACAGTTCGCTCGACACCCTGTGGGTTTCCCTGCAACCCGTGCCCGGTCGGCCGCTCAACTTCTCGCCGGAACTGCTTGCCGGTTTCGAGCGGCTGCTGGACCGGATCGAAGAGAGCAACTGGCACTGGCAGGAGGACTCGCGCGAGGGGCGCCTGCGCTATCTCGTCCTGACCTCGAGCCATCCCCGCCATTTCGCCCTGGGCGGCGACCTCGCCTACTTCCAGTCCTGCATCGAAAGCGGCAACGCCGGCGCGCTGCGCGCCTATTCGATGCGCTGCCTGGAACTGATCCGGCGGATATTCTCCGCGGCGCACGAGGTCACCACGGTCACCCTCGTCCAGGGGCGCGCCCTGGGCGGCGGCTTCGAGGCCGCGCTTAGCGCTTCGCACCTGATCGCCGAACGCGGCGCCGAATTCGGATTCCCCGAAATCGCCTTTGGCACCTTCCCCTGCACCGGCGGCATGACGCTTTTGTCCAACCGCATCGGGCTGAGGCGCGCCGCCGCCTTCATGCGCAATGCGCGCATCCATTCCGCCGCGGACCTGCATGCACAGGGCGTGGTCGATGAGTTGTGCGAAGCAGGCGAAGGTCCGGCTGCCGTGCAGCGCTTCATCGCCGAGCACCGCCGCCGCTACAACGCCCGCATGGCGCTGCAGCGTGCCGAAGCGCGCATGGGCGTGTTTGATCTGGTGGAAATGCGCACCGTTGTCGAGGACTGGGTCGCGACGGCGATGGCGCTGTCCGCTGAGGAGCGCCGGGTGCTCAATACTTTGGTGCGCATGCAGGCGGCCGATGCCGGCGCCGGCGCCGCCACGGTCAGGCCACCGATTTTCCAGAAGCGTTCGGCTTAGCAGCGTTGCGCCACTCCCGCAGCGCCGCAACGCTGCTGGCGCTGACGTCGGAGAGTTCCATCGCGAGCTTGGTCCGCACCGCCTCCAGACCCGCAATATCCGTTTCCATGATGGAAATCGTGGTGTTCTTGAGACGAAAAGCACCCATTTGATGCGCGACGCCCTTCAGGGCGTGCGCCAGTTTCTTGACCTCATCCCATTGCGCGTCGCCGAGTGCGTCAAGCAGGCCAGCGGTGGTCCGCTCGATATCGCGGACGGCGTGATCGATCATTTCCCCGAGAAATGCAGATCGCTTGCTGATGGCCGCCACATCCGCCAGAACCTCGGCGTCGAGGTAAAGGATGGGCACCGCGCGCAGACCCGGGGATGCCTTGGCGTCGGCGCCGGAAGTCCCCTCCGGGAATGTATCTGCCAGCACCTCGCGAATCTCCGCCAGCCGCACCGGCTTGCCGATGATGCCGCAGGCATCGGTATCGCGCAGGCGCGCCATCGTGTCGGCCGAAGTATCGGCGGTGAGGAAGTACACCGGAGCCGGATCGCGCACGCCAAAATGGTAAACCTGCAGGACCTGAATGCCATCCATGTCGCCCAGGTTGTAGTCGAGGAAGATTACGTCGGGCGCTTGTTCGGGCGTTGCCAGCAGGTCGAGCGCGGCCTGCCCCGAGTCGGCAATGCTGACCGCATGGCCGTCCTGCTCGAGGATCTCGCGCAGCAGATGCAGGTTGGTGACGTTGTCATCGACGACCAGGATCTGCATCGGCTTTCCGGCAGCGCGGTCCGCGGCCGCGGGCGCCGCCAGCGACAGCGCGTCGACGCGCGGAAAATAGACGTCGAACCAGAAGCGCGAGCCGCGACCGGGCTCGCTCGAAACGCGAAGCTGGCCGCCCATCAGCTCAACCACGTCCTTGCAGATCGACAAGCCGAGGCCGGTGCCGGTGGAGCGACGGGCCGGACCGGTATCGAGCTGCACAAAGGGCGTAAATATCTTCTCCTGATCCGCTTGGGCAATGCCGATGCCGCTGTCCTCGACCAAAAAGCGCAGGTAAAACCTGCTGGGCGTGGCATCGAGCACCATTACCCGCATCACGACCTGGCCCGCTTCGGTGAACTTGACCGCGTTCCCGGCCAGGTTGAGCAGGGCGCGGCCGAGGTAGTGGGCATCGGCGATGCTCGCGGAGTCGAGCCGCGGATCAATCAGCACCTGCAGGTCGAGGTGCTTCTCGTTCGCCTTGGCGCGAACCGCGGCTTCCACCGTATTCATCAGTTCGCGGATATCGCAAATACCCGGATTCAGGATCAGCGACTTGGCCTCGTGCTTGGCCTGGTCGAGCAGATCGGCAATGTCTTCCTGCAGGTGCTTGGCCAGGGCCATGATGGTGCTTGCCAGCCTGCCTTCGGGCGCGGTCGGCGCCCCCATGTGGATCAGGTCGGCGGCGGAAACGATGCCGCCCAGCGGAGTGCGAAGTTCATGCGAGACCTTGGCCAGCATGTCCGACTTGCCCTGGCTCTCCTCCTCGGCGCGCCGTCGCGCCGCGTGCAACTGGTCGAGGAGCGCGCCGACATAAATGGGTATGATGATCAGGGGTACCGCGAAGGCTATCGCCCTGATGGGATGCTCCAGCCACGCGGATGGGTAGATGGCGAGAAGCAGCACGTATCCGGCCAGGGTGACACCCTGGTTGACCGCCATGACGTACTTGTTGCCGGTGCGCAGCCCGTAGCCAAGACCGGTGAACAGCGCAAAACCGAGGACGAAGTTTGCGGCGTCCTCGATCAAGGGCAACCAGAAAATCAGGAAAACCGCATCGAGCGCTGCCGTGCAATAAATCGCCGGGGTCCAAAGCCACTCCGGCAAGCGCCTGGCCGCGATCCATGTCGCGGCGATGTAGACGAAATAGGCGCCGATAGCCCAGTCGGCCCACTGGAAGACCTTGTCGGTGGCGTGATGCAGCCACACCAACACCACGGCCACCGGGATACCGACAAATATCCGCAGCCTTGCCTGCTGCGCCAGTACGACTTGAAGTGTCGAAGCGGTTTGCATCAGGATTCCACGGTCGATCCCAGGTTGTTCACGGCATTTCCATTAAACCATATGTAAGCCATGGTTATTACTTGCATTGCAGATCGGCCGGCGCTGCTGGGTGCCTTGCGCATGGCCATGGATTACACGGCACAATGATCGCCAAAAGTGACCATATTTATTCGGCGAACAGTGGCCATTTTCCGTCAACGGAAGCGGTTTGTGCACAGGGTCATTGTTCCCGATGCTGCGGAATGTTATGTTGCGCTTTGCGTCGCGACGCCAAACAGTGCCGTGCCCGCCCTTCGAATCATTA
>JANMTA010000086.1:0-11694 GCA_031389965.1 Betaproteobacteria bacterium | reverse complement strand
CAGGAGAGCCGGCTGCGGGAGTCGGCCGCGCCCGATGGCGCCGGTGCGACATAGAACTGGAACAGGGCGTGGCAGGGCGGCAGTTTCATCTGCGGAATGTCGGCCGGGTTCCAGGCCGAAACCATGTGCCGCCGCGAATCCGGATTCTTTTTCAGGCCGTCGATCAACTGCGTGATCTGATCAATTTCGCTGCCCGGATTGGCAACTGAGGCGGCCGGCCAGTGCCGCCACTGGTGGCCGTACACCGGGCCGAGGTCGCCGTTGGCGTCGGCCCAGTCGTCCCAGATCGATACGCCGTTTTCCTTGAGGTAGCGGATGTTGGTATCGCCCAGGAGGAACCACAGCAGTTCGTGGATGATCGAGCGCAGGTGCAGCTTTTTGGTGGTGAGCAGCGGAAATCCCTCGGCCAGATCGAAGCGCATCTGCCAGCCGAAGACCGAGCGGGTACCCGTACCGGTGCGGTCGGACTTTTCCTGCCCGTGCAGGAGTACGTGGCGCATCAGATCGAGGTAGGGGCGCATGGCAGGTGGCGGCACTTATAATTGACGGCTCATTTTACTGGAATCATTCATGACGCTCCCCCGCATTGCATTGCAGCCGGCACGCGACTACGCGCAGCTCGACGGGATCGCGCATGGCCTGATTGTTTTGCCGGTGAGCGATGCCTTGCCGGCGGACCTGCCACAGCAAGCCCAGTGGCGGGCAGTGTTGAAGCGCAAGGCGATGAAGCCCGGGGAACTGGCCAAGACCCCGCTGGCGATAGACCTGCCCGATGGTCGGCGTCTGGCGCTGCTCATGGCGGACCTCAAGCTGTCGCGCTTCGAACGTCTGACCCGCCTGCGCAAGGCCGCGATGCTGCTGCTGGACGAAACGCCAAAGCGGATCTCGATCTGGGTCGCGTCCGGCGATGGCATGGACGATGTGACACGGGATGCCATTTACGTGGCGCAGATCAATGGCGTGCCGCTGCCGGCGCGCAAGAAGAAGCCCGTCGTGGCGCTGGCGCAGATCGACCTGTTCAGCGCGCTGGCGACTCCCGATCTTGCTCCGGTGGCGGCCGTCGCGCGCGCCAACCTGCTGGCGCGCGAACTCACCGCCCTGGCGCCCAACGAACTGACGCCCGGCACCTATCGCAAGCGCATTCGCGACCTGGCGAAACAAGCCGGGCTGGCCATCGAGGAGTTCGATTTCAGGACTCTGAAGAAAATGGGCGCAGGGGCTTTCTGCGCCGTGGCGCAGGGCTCGCATCACGAAGATGCCGCCATCGTCCATTTGTCATGGCAACCGAAGTTGAAAAATGCGGCAGCGAAGAAGTCGGTGGCGCTGGTCGGCAAGGGCATCTGCTTCGATACCGGTGGCCACAATCTCAAGCCTGCCCGCTACATGGCCGGCATGCATGAGGACATGAACGGTTCCGCGGTGGCCCTGGCGCTCACGCTGGCGGCGGCCGAGTTGCAGTTGCCGGTCGCCATCGACTGCTGGCTGGCCATCGCCCACAATCATCTGTCGCCCGCCGCCTACAAGCAGAACGACATCGTTACGGCGCTGGACGGCACGACCATCGAGATCGTGCATACCGATGCCGAAGGCCGCATGGTGCTGGCCGATACCTTGCTCATGGCGACTGACGAAGCCAAACCCGGCAAGCGCGGGAAAAAAGCCGGCGGCAAGGCTAAGGCCAGGCCCGATCTGGTGATCGATTTCGCCACCCTCACCGGCTCCATGCATGTCGCGCTGGGCGCCCGCTACTCGGGCGTGTTCGCCAGCAGCGAGGCGCTCGGTGCCACGGCCGTCGCGGCTGGCCACGCCAGCGGCGAGCGGGTCTGCGTTTTTCCCCTCGACGAGGACTACGATCCGGCGCTCGATTCCAAGGTGGCCGATGTCAAGCAATGCACCCTGGACGGCGAGGCCGACCACATTCTGGCCGCACGCTTTCTGCAGCGCTTCACCCGCCGGCGGCCCTGGCTGCACGTCGATCTGTCGGCGTCGAGTTGCAGCGGCGGATTGGGCGCGACCGCATCCGACCTCACCGGCTTTGGCGTCGCCTGGGGCTTGACCCTACTAGTAGAATTGTTGAAGCAGGAATGACAGCGTCGGCGCGACCGACTGTGCTATTGGCGAAACACTGACTTAGCGGTAAAACCCCATGCTCGGATTCTTTTCCAACAAGAACACTCATCCGCTGGCCGACGCGCGCGAAGCCAAGCGCATCCTGGCCGAGATCGCTGCTCATACGCCGCAAGCTGCGGTGGAGGATGCCAGCGCCTGGCTGGAATCGCTCGCCGCCGACGAAGGCTTCAAGCTGGGGCAACGCCTTGAACTGATATTCAGGCTCGACGAAGCCGCCGTGGCCCAGGCCAGACGTCTCGGCCGCGACTATCCCGCCCTGGGCAAAGCCAGACGCGCGCAGGACTCGCAGCAATGGCTGCTTGGGCACGATTATTGGCAGCGACTCGCCGCCGGCTATCTCGATTGCCTTGCCCGCTATCGCGCGCCTGAAAAGGATGCCGATGCCATCAGGACCCTGCTGCCCCTGCTTTATGGCCGCCTGATCAGTGCGCTGGCGGCCCGAATCAAGTGGGACCAGTTCCGCTATGGGCCGGTCGATCCCGAGTGCTGGTTGACGCTGGGCGGCATTTACCTGGCTGCAGTCGATGCCAAAACCGCACAGAAACCCTTGCAGCTCTATAGCGGCGGTGGCGAGTGCACGATCGAGGCGGAATACCTCAAGGTGCTGGTTTTTCACGCGGCATCGATGGACAATCTGCAGCCGCTGGAGATCGAAATTGCCGAGCGCTTGATCGCCTACTTCTTCCCCTTCTTCAGCTTGAGTCGGGAACTTCTGCCGGAGACCGTGTATTGGGTGGATGCCGGCAAGCCTCTGCCGCCGACGCGAGTTGCCAAGGTACCCGAGATCACGCCGACCTTGCGCTTTTTCAATGGCGCGCGTGCAGTGGAGGCGGTGGCGAAGACCACCGCGCAAATTCGCAGCGAAGGGCGCGTGCCGCCGGGCATCGAACTCGGCGCGCAATACAAGGTCGACACGGTGATTGCGGTGCTGGAACACCTGGCGCTGTGCTGGGCGCCCAAGCCGCCGATGCGCAGCGATACCCGGCACCGGATCAACTCGCCGCTGAGGGTGGCGAATGGGCTGGCAGCCGTGTATCAGATACTTTCAGAGCGCAACAGCGGAATCGAAGGCATTGAAACCTGGGTGACCGATAATGTCAGCCTGGGCGGGCTCGGTGCCCAGGCCACCATTTCCCGCAACGACTGGATACGCATCGGCGTCCTGGTCGCCATGCAGCCGGATGGTGGCGACAACTGGCTGATCGGCATCGTCCGTCGCTACGTGCGCACTGACCCGACCCGCGGTTCGGTCGGTATACAAACCATATCGAAAACACCGCACGCCGTGTTTGCCGATGCCGGCGGCCTATCGACCGAAGCCCTTCTGCTGGATATTCCCGAAGTCGGCGAATGCGCGCGCATGGCGCTGCCGCCCGATGCATTCGAAGACGGGATGGCGCTGGTGTTTGTCCTCGACGACAAGAATGTCCGCCTGCATCCGCGCGAGATCATCGCCACCGGACCGGACTTCGTGGTGGCGAACTTTTTTGTGCAGTCGTACAGCTGACGGTCCGCTTCAGCTTACCGGCCGGATCGCCGACTTCGGCCGGAAGGCCTTGACCACGGCCTCATTGGTTTCGACATAGGGCCCGCCGATCAGGTCGAGGCAGTAGGGCACGGCGGCAAAAATGCCGGGCACGACCTGTTTGCCGGCGGCATCCTTGACGCCTTCCAGCGTTTCCTTGATCGACTTCGGTTGTCCCGGCAGGTTGAGGATCAGGGATTTTCCCCGGATCACTCCGACTTGGCGCGACAGGATCGCGGTCGGCACGAAAGCCAGCGAAATCTGCCGCATCTGCTCGCCGAAGCCGGGCATGAATTTGTGTGCGACGGCCAGCGTCGCCTCCGGCGTCACGTCGCGCAAGGCCGGGCCGGTGCCGCCGGTGGTCAGCACCAGGTGGCAGCCGGCGCCATCGCAGAGCTCGATCAGGGTCTGCTCGATCTGCGCCTGCTCGTCGGGAATCAGGCGCGTTTCCATGCGCCAGGGCGAGCTCAGCGCCGCACCGAACCACTCGCGCAGTGCGGGAATGCCCTTGTCCTCATAGACCCCGCTCGAGGCACGGTCGGAGATCGAGACGAGGCCGATCACAAGTTCGTCGTTCATCGCTTCTCCGCAGGGCCGCCCCAAGGAGGAGCAGCCAAAAAGTGGAGCGGGCAAGGCCCGCGAACAATAGTCGCCCCCTTTTCAGGGCGGCGACGGGAATTTGCGGAGCACCGCTCCGCGCCGTCAGAGCCGGCCGGCTGTGCAAAGCCGGCCGTGGGACAGGGGGATGGGGGGAATGTCATTTTAGTTCCTTTAGTCGATTGTAGAGTTGGCCGAGGTATTCATTCAGCGCCCGGCGGCTGCGGACCATGCCGCCCGGCAGCAGGTCTTCGAGCAGTGACGGCGAACCGGTGCTGAAGGCCGTCGGTGCCGACGTCACTTCCAGCCCCTGTTTTTCAAACAAGGGCATTGCGCGCGGCAGATGCCAGCCATGGCTGACCAGGGCGATGCGGGTAACACCGTCCGCCTTCAGCACCGGTGCGGAGAGGGCCGCATTTTCCGCCGTGTCGCGCGAGGCGGTTTCGACCCAGCGCACCTTCATGCCGAAGTCGCTCTCCAGCGCCTCGCGCATGGACTCGGCCTCGGCCCGGCCACCGAACGGCGAGCCACCGGTAACCAGCAAGGGAAGGCGAAATTCGCGCGCCAGGCGCGCACCGTAACGCAGACGTTCCAGCGTGTAATGGCTCACTGTATCGCCGCCGTATTCCGCAGCGGCGTAATGGGAACCGGCGCCGAGAATGACAATGGCCTGGACGCGCTGCAGTTGCGCCGCCGTGATCGGCGGGTGCGGTTCCAGCGGCACCATCAGTGCGTTGCCGACCACCGGCAGTGAAAGAACCAGCAGGCCGAGCAGCGATAGCGTCGCCAGCACTGCGCCGCCGTGTTGCCAGCGCCGACTTCTGCAGGAACGCGCAAGCCAGAGCCCGAACAGCGCCAGCAGCACCAGTCCGGTGGGCGGCAGGATCAGCGCAGTGAGGATATTCTTCAGCAGGAACATGGGCCAGGCAGCGGATTGATCGCGTATTATGCGCAACGGCAGGGGCCGCCATTATCGACCCAAATCGTCCTGACCACGAACCATGACAGATCGCCAATTCGGTATCGAAACGCTCTGCCTGCATGCCGGTGCCCAGCCCGACGCGGCGACCGGCGCGCGCGCCCTGCCGATCCACCAGACCACTTCCTTCGTCTTCGATTCGGCGGAACACGCGGCCAGCCTGTTCAACCTGCAGACTTTCGGCAACGTCTATTCGCGCATCGGCAACCCCACGGTGGCGGCTTTCGAGGAACGCATGGCGGCGCTGGAAGGTGGCCGCGCCGCGGTCGCCGCCGCCACCGGCCTCGCGGCGCAGATCGTGGCGCTGTTGACCCTGTGCCAGGCCGGCGACCGCATCGTCGCGGCGCGCTCCCTGTATGGCGGCAGCTTTTCGCAGCTCGATGTCAGCCTGCGCAAGCTGGGCATCGAAACCGTGTTCGTCGATTCCGACGATCCCGAAAATTTCCGCGCCGCGCTGTCCGCCAACACCCGCTGCATTTTCGCCGAGACGGTGGCCAATCCGCGCCTCAACGTGCTCGACATCGCGGCCGTGGCCGAAATTGCCCACCAGCATGGCGTGCCGCTGATCATCGACAACACCGTGCCCTCGCCTTATCTCTGCCGTCCCTTCGAGCACGGCGCCGACATCATCGTGCACTCGGCGACCAAGTTTCTCGGCGGCCACGGCACCACGCTGGGCGGCGTGGTGATCGAGTCGGGCAAATTCGATTGGGGCAACGGCAAGTTTCCCGGCATGACCGAACCGTCCGCCGGCTATCACGGCGTCAAGTTTTTCGAGACCTTCGGCGATTTCGGCTTCACCATGAAGGCGCGCATGGAAACCCTGCGCACCTTCGGTCCGACGCTGTCGCCGTTTTCCGCCTGGCAACTGATGCAGGGCATCGAAACGCTGCCGCTGCGCATGCAGCGCCATTGCGAAAACGCGCTGGCCGTGGCGCAGCATCTGGCCAGCCATCCGCGCGTGGCCTGGGTCAATTACCCGGGGCTGCCCGCCAGTCCGGGCTTTGCCCTGGCACAGCGCTATCTCGGCTCGCCCCGGCATCCGGGTGCCGGGGCGCTGCTCTGCTTCGGCGTCGATGGTGGTAACAGCGGTGGTAACAGCGGTGGCAACGGCGGCGGCCAGGCGGCCGGCGAGCGCTTCATCGATGCCCTGCAGTTCTGCTCGCATCTGGCCAACATCGGCGACGCCAAGACGCTGGTGATCCATCCGGCATCGACCACCCACCGCCAGCTGAACGAAGCCGACCAGCAAGCTTCCGGCGTGACGCCGGACCTGGTGCGCCTGTCGGTCGGCCTCGAAACACTCGATGACATCCTCTGGGATATCGACCAGGCGCTGGAGCGCGCGGCCTGACGGCCTGCGCTGCCGGCCGCAATTCTTGAAAGGGAAGCACGCCATGAGCCGCAAGATCATTTCCACATCCGCCGCCCCCGCCGCCATCGGCACCTACTCGCAGGCGGTACAGGTCGGCGACACCGTCTACCTGTCCGGCCAGATCGGTCTCGATCCGGCCAGCATGCAGATGGTCGATGGCATCGACGCACAAATCGTGCGCGTGTTTGAAAACCTCAAGGCCGTCGCTACGGCGGCAGGTGCCAGCCTGAATGACGCGGTGAAGGTCAACATCTACCTCACCGACCTGGCCAACTTCGCCAGGGTGAACGAAACCATGGCGAAATATTTCAGCGAGCCCTTCCCGGCGCGCGCCGCGGTCGGCGTCAAGGAATTGCCGCGCGGCGCCCTGGTCGAGGCGGACGCCGTACTCGTCCTTGGCTGAAAAAAAACCGCGGGAGGGCAACACGCTTGCGGGCCGCCTGGCCCGGCTTGGCCTGCGCAGCGATGCCGACTTCATTCTCCACCTGCCGCTGCGCTACGAGGACGAGACCCGAATCACTCCGCTGTGCGACGCGCGGCCCGGCATCGCGGCGCAGTTCGAGGTCGAGGTGGTCGACTGCGAGGTCGCCTATCGTCCCCGTCGCCAGTTGCTGGCGCGCGTGCGCGACGCCGGCGGGGCACTCTCGCTAAGATTCCTGAACTTCTATCCGAGCCAGCAGAAAGCGCTGCAACCAGGTGCGCGCCTGCGCATCTTCGGCGAGGTGCACGAGGGCTATCTCGGCCCGGAAATCATCCATCCCCGCTTTCATCCCGCGGTGGCCGGCGAATCGCTGCCGGAGGGGCTGACGCCGGTCTATCCGACCACGGCGGGCCTGGGCCAGGCGACGCTGCGCCGGCTGATCGACAAGGCGCTGGTGCGGGCCGATTTTACCGACACCCTGGCGCCGGAACTCATGCAGCGCCTTGGCCTGCCAGCCTTCGCCGAGTCCATACGCTTCCTGCATGCGCCACCGCCGGAGATCGCGCAGGCCGTGCTCGAAGCGCGCGACTTCCCGGCCTGGCGCCGCGTCCAGTTCGACGAATTGCTGGCACAGCAGCTCAGCCTGCGCCGCGCCTATACCGCGCGCCGGACGCGCGGTGCGCCGCCCCTCGTGGCAACGGCGACGCTGACCCAAGCGCTGCTGGCCGCGCTACCGTTTCAGTTGACCAAGGCGCAGCAGCGCGCCTGGCGCGAGATCGCCACCGACCTCGGCCAGCCGCATCCGATGCAGCGCCTGCTGCAGGGCGACGTCGGCAGCGGCAAGACCGTGGTCGCCGCGCTGGCCATGCTGCACGCGGTCGAAGCCGGCTACCAGGCGGCATTGATGGCGCCCACCGAAATCCTCGCCGAACAGCATTACCGCAAGCTGGCGGCCTGGCTCGAACCTCTGGGCATCGAAGTAGCGTGGTTGACCGGCAGCCTGAAGAAACGCGAGAAGGATGCCGCCATTGCAAAAGTCGGCGCCGGCGATACGCCGATCGTGATCGGCACCCACGCCCTGATCGAAGACAAGGTCGAGTTCGCCCGCCTCGGCCTGGCGATTGTCGACGAGCAGCACCGTTTCGGCGTGCGCCAGCGCCTGGCCCTGAAGGAGAAGGGGCAATTCGCGCACCAGCTGGCGATGTCGGCGACACCGATCCCGCGCACCCTGGCCATGAGCTACTACGCCGACCTCGATGTCTCGGTGCTCGACGAACTGCCGCCCGGGCGAAGCCCGGTCACCACCAAGCTGGTAGCGGAAGCACGCCGCGATCAGGTGGTGGCGCGGGTTCGTGATGCCTGTCGCGGCGGGCGTCAGGCCTATTGGGTCTGCCCGCTGATCGAAGAAAACGGAGTTTCGGCGGAGGCTAACGTGAGCGCAGCAAACGTTAAGCGTAGCGGCCGGAGCCAGAACGCCATTTTGCAACTCAAGACCGCAGAGGAAACATTTGCGCGACTAACCGTCGAACTGCCCGACCTGCGCATCGGCCTGGTGCATGGCCGGCTCAAGGCCGGCGAGAAGGCCGCGGTGATGGCGGCCTTCGTCAGCAACGAGATCCAGGTCCTGGTGGCGACCACCGTGATCGAGGTCGGCGTCGATGTGCCCAACGCCAGCCTGATGGTGATCGAACACGCCGAACGCTTCGGCCTCGCCCAACTGCACCAGTTGCGCGGCCGCGTCGGGCGCGGTGCCGCGCAATCGGCCTGCATCCTGCTCTACGCCCAGCCGCTGGGCCAGCTGGCGCGGGCGCGGCTGAAAGTGATTTTCGAAAGCACCGACGGCTTCGAAATCGCGCGCGAGGACCTGCGCCTGCGCGGCCCCGGCGAGTTCATCGGCGCGCGGCAAAGCGGCCTGCCGCTGTTGCGCTACGCCGATCTGGAAGATGCGGCGCTGGTGGAGCAGGCGCGCGCCGTCGCCGAGGACATGCTGCGCAACGCGCCGGCGAGGGTCGAAGCCCATCTCAAGCGCTGGCTGGGCAGTCGCGAGGAATTGCTTAAGGCATGAGGCAGGTTCTCAAGAATCGCAAAGCCCGTGGCCGCGACGCCGGCGGCTGGCAGGCCTTCTGTGTCGAACGCGGCCCTGCGCGCGCCTGGCTGCGCGAAACCGGCTCGCTTACGGCGCGCCTGCTGGTCACCGAAGTCTTCCTGCCATGGTCATCCGCTCAGGCTTGAGCCGCTTTCCCGCTGCCGCCGGCAGCGACCGCGCATGAAGGCCGGCAAACCGAAGTCGCCGCCCGGCGCGGCGGCTACCGGTAAAATCGCAGCATGACTTTCGCCGAACTCAAGCAACGCCTCGACCTCTACGAAAAGCTGATGCGGCTGGACAAGCCGATCGGCACGCTGCTGCTGCTGTGGCCGACCTTCTGGGCGCTGTGGCTGGCGACCAATGGCCAGCCGCACTGGATGCTGTTATGGATTTTCGCGCTGGGCACCTTGTTGATGCGCTCCGCCGGCTGCGTCATCAACGACTACGCCGACCGTGATTTCGACCCGCATGTCGAACGCACCCGGGACCGGCCGCTGGCGGCGCGCAAGGTGTCCACGCGGGAGGCGCTGACGCTGGCAGCCGCCTTGGCCTTTTGCGCCTTCCTGGTGGCGCTGCCGATTTTTCGCGACGTCTGGTGGTTGATGCTGATCGCACTGTTTCTTGCTGCCAGCTACCCCTTCACCAAGCGCTTCTTCGCCCTGCCGCAAGCCTACCTCGGGGTCGCCTTCGGCTTCGGCATCCCGATGGCCTTCGCCGCGGCGACCGGCGAAGTCGGCGCGCTGGGCTGGACCCTGCTGGTCGCCAATATCTTCTGGGCGCTGGCCTACGATACCGAATACGCCATGGTCGACCGCGAGGACGATCTCAAGATCGGCATCCGTACGGCGGCCATCACCTTCGGCCGTTTCGATGTCGTCGCGGTGATGCTCTGCTACGCCATCACCCTCGGCATCCTGGCGCTGGTTGGCTGGGACCTGCGCTACGGCTTGGGCTACTTCGGCGGCCTGGTCCTGGCGGCGGCGGTGGCCGGCTATCACTACACGCTGATTCGCGACCGCAACCGCGAGGGCTGCTTCGCTGCCTTCCGCCACAACAAGTGGTTCGGCGCGGCGATCTTCGCCGGCATTGTGGCCGAGCTCAACCTGCAACCTTGGATAATGCATTGATGCGCCCGGTAGCACGGAGCCGCATTCCTGCTGAAATTCGCTCTAAACTCGGGCCATGAAATATACCGATTTGCGCGATTTCATTGCCCAACTCGAAGCGCTTGGCGAGCTCAAGCGCATTGCCGTCGAGGTCGATCCGAACCTGGAGATGACCGAAATCGCCGACCGCGTGCTGCGTGCCGGAGGGCCGGCGCTGCTGTTCGAGAAGCCCAAAGGGCATGCGATGCCGGTGCTGGTCAACCTGTTCGGTACGCCGCGGCGGGTGGCCTTGGGCATTGCGGCGGCGGCAGGCGAGGACAGCGCGGAGCTTGACTGGAAGACCCGCCTGCGCGAGGTCGGTACCCTGCTGGCCTACCTCAAGGAACCCGAGCCGCCCAAGGGCTTCAAGGATGCCTGGGACAAACTGCCGGTGTTGAAGCAGGTGCTCTACATGGCGCCAAAGGTGGTGAACTCGGCACCGTGTCAGGACGTGGTGTGGGAAGGCAAGGATATCGATCTGGCGCGTCTGCCGCTGCAGACCTGCTGGCCAGGCGATGCCGCGCCGCTGATCACCTGGGGCCTGGTCGTCACGCGGGGACCGCAAAAGACCCGGCAGAACCTCGGCATCTACCGCCAGCAACTCATTGCGCCGAACAAGCTGATCATGCGCTGGCTCGCCCATCGAGGCGGCGCGCTGGACTACCGCGAGCATTGCGCCGCGCATCCGAGCGAAGCCTTTCCGGTCGCGGTGGTGATCGGCGCCGATCCGGCGACGATACTGGCGGCCGTGACGCCGGTGCCCGATACACTTTCGGAGTACCAATTTGCCGGCCTGCTGCGCGGCGCCAAGACCGAGGTGGTGAAGTGCCTGGGCTCCGACCTGCAGGTTCCGGCATCGGCCGAGATCGTCCTCGAAGGCGTGATCCATCCTGACGAGATCGCCGCCGAAGGTCCGTTCGGCGACCACACCGGCTACTACAACGAGGTGGCCGAATTTCCCGTGTTCACCGTCGAACGCATCACCATGCGCCGCGACCCGATCTACCACTCGACCTACACCGGCAAGCCGCCCGACGAGCCGGCCATGCTTGGCCTCGCGCTCAACGAAGTCTTCGTCCCGCTGCTGCAAAAGCAGTTTCCCGAGATCACCGATTTCTACCTGCCGCCCGAAGGCTGTTCCTACCGCCTGGCGGTGGTGAGTATCAAGAAGCAATATCCCGGTCACGCCAAGCGTGTAATGTTCGGCATCTGGAGCTTCCTGCGCCAGTTCATGTACACCAAGTTCATCATCGTTACCGATGACGACGTCAATGTGCGCTCCTGGCCCGACGTCATCTGGGCGCTGACCACGCGCGTCGATGCGGCGCGCGACACCCTGATTGCCGAGAATACGCCCATTGATTACCTTGACTTCGCCTCACCGGTGGCCAGCCTTGGTAGCAAAATGGGCATCGATGCGACCAACAAGTGGCCGG
>JANMTA010000059.1:0-5535 GCA_031389965.1 Betaproteobacteria bacterium | reverse complement strand
CCGTGCTCGGCATTCCGCTGCTCAATGTCAGCCTGCGCCACAATTTTTTCGAATCGCTGTTGTTCGGCTTCGGTAGCGCGGTTGGCTTTACGCTTGCCCTGATCCTGTTCGCCGGCATCCGCGAGCGCATGGAAGCTGCCGACGTTCCGGTGTATTTCCGCGGCACGGCCATCGCCATGATCACCGCGGGCCTGATGAGCCTCGCCTTCATGGGCTTTGCCGGCCTGGACAAGTTCAAGTAGCCATGCTGGCGGCGATTCTGGTCATGGCGCTGGGCGCCGTCCTGCTCGGCGCCGCACTGGGCTGGGCGGCTGTGCGCTTTCGCGTCGAAGGCGATCCGCTGGTCGAAAAGATCGATGCCATCCTGCCGCAAACCCAATGCGGGCAGTGCGGCTTCCCCGGCTGCAAGCCGTATGCGCAGGCGATTGCCAAGGGCGAAGCCGAAATCAACCAGTGCCCGCCTGGCGGCGATGAAGGCATTCATAAACTTGCCGATCTGCTCGGCCGCGAATTCAAGTCGCTTTCCGCCGAACACGGCATCGAAAAGCCCAAGTCCGTGGCAGTCATCGACGAGCAGACCTGCATCGGCTGCACGCTGTGCATTCAAGCCTGTCCGGTCGATGCCATCGTCGGTGCCGCCAAGCAGATGCATACGATAGTTGCCAGTCAATGCACTGGCTGCGAGCTCTGCCTGCCGCCCTGTCCGGTCGATTGCATTTCGATGCAGCCGATCGGCGAGAGCGTCGAAACCTGGAAATGGAAATATCCCGTGGTCAAGATCACTCCGGCGCAAAAGGCCGCGGCATGAGCGCCTTGCAACGCCTGTTCGGCTTTAATGGCGGCGTCAAGCCGGTCTATCACAAGGAAGCCTCGACCACCGCGCCCATCGCCGTGGCGCCAACGCCGACTTTACTGGTGATCCCGCTGCACCAGAGCATCGGCGGCCCGCCGCGGCCGCTGGTGAAGGCCGGCGATCACGTGCTCAAGGGCCAGCGCATCGGCGGCGCCGACGGCAACGTTTCCTCGGCTGTGCACGCTACCACCTCGGGCACGGTGGTCGCGGTCGAAATGCGCCTGATGCCGCATACCTCGGGGCTTTCGGCGCTGTGCGTGGTGATCGAGCCGGATGGTCGCGACGAATGGATTCCGCGCCAGGCTTTCGACTATCGCAACGCCACGCCAAACCAGACCCGCGACTACCTGCGCGATGCCGGTGTCGTCGGGCTCGGTGGCGCGGTATTCCCGACCTACCTCAAACTCAAGGCCGGCAAACAGGGCAAGCTCGACACCCTGGTCCTGAACGGCGCCGAATGCGAACCCTTCATCACCTGCGACGACGTCCTGATGCGCGAACGCGCCGACGCGATCCTCAAGGGTGCCGCCATCATGCGCGAGATGCTCGCCGCCGGTCAGGTTCTGGTCGGCATCGAGGACAACAAGCCGGAAGCCATCGCCGCCATGCAAGCCGCAACCCAGGCTGCCAATGCAGCAGCCGGCGATTCCGGCATCAAGGTGGTGTCGGTGCCGACGCGCTATCCGGCGGGCGGCGCCAAACAGCTGATCCGGGTCCTGACCGGCATCGAAGTACCCCACGGCGAACGCTCGACCGACTACGGCGTGCAGTGCTTCAACGTCGGCACCGCCTATGCGATCTACCAGGCGATCGAACTCGGCCAGCCGCTGGTTTCCCGCATCGTCACGGTGGCCGGCAATGTCGGCAGGGCGCGCAACTACGAGGTGCTGTTCGGCACACCGATGAAGGACCTCGTCACACTCTGCGACCCGCTCCCCGACAGCGACCGCGTGATCATGGGCGGTCCCATGATGGGCTTCCTGATGCCGGGCGAAGAAGTTCCGGTGGTCAAGGCCACCAACTGCGTGCTGGTCGGTTCGAAAAAGCTTTTCCCGCCACCGCCACCCGAGATGCCCTGCATCCGTTGCGGCGAATGCGCCAAGGTCTGTCCTTCCGACCTGCAGCCCTTCGAGATGTACTGGTTTTCGCGGGCGAAGATTTTTGGCAAGGCACAGGAATACCATCTTTTCGACTGCATCGAATGCGGTTGCTGTGCCTATGTCTGCCCGTCGCGCATTCCGCTGGTGGATTACTACCGCTTTGCCAAGAGCGAAATCTGGGCACGTGAAGTCGACAAGGAATCCGCTGACGTCGCACGCGAACGCTACGAGTTCCGCATGTTGCGCGAAGAACGCGACAAGCAGGAGAAAGCCGCCAAGCTTGCGGCCAAAACCGCCGCGGGTCGGGAGAAGGCAGCCGCAACGTTAGCCGAAGCCGAAAAACCCGCGACCACCCCCGAGGAAGAAGCAAAAAAAGCGCTGATCGCCGCGGCGCTGGAACGCGCCCGGGCACAGAAGGAACAGGCGCATCCGGAGAATACGGTCGCCCTGAACCCGGAGCAGCAAACCGAGATCGCCGCCATCGAGACGCGCCGCGCCGAGATCCGCGAAATGGCCAAACCGCACCTGCGCCAGGACGACTGAGATTCCCTCGTGAACACCATCAACAATTCACCCTACTTCCTCCAGCCCGCCAGCGTCCAGTCGGTCATGCTGCGCGTGCTGCTCGCGCTGCTGCCCGGCATTGCCGCCTACGTCTGGTTCTTCGGTGCAGCAGTCCTGGTGCAGATCGTCCTCGCTTCGGTCACGGCCCTCGTTGCGGAAGCCGCGATGCTCAAACTGCGCGGCAAGCCGCTGCTGCTGTTCCTCGGCGACGGGTCGGCGCTGGTCACCGCCTGGCTGATCGCGCTGACCTTCCCGCCCATTGCGCCGTGGTGGCTCACCGTACTTGGCGTACTCGCCGCCATCGTGATCGCCAAGCACCTCTATGGCGGCCTCGGGCAGAACCCGTTCAACCCGGCGATGGTCGCCTTCGCCCTGATGATCGTCGCCTACCCTTCGCTGATGTCGCAGTGGCCGGCGGTCGGCATTACCGATTTCGCGCCGCAATGGAACGCCATCTTCGGCGCACGCCAGCTCGACGCGATCACCATGGCCACCCCGCTTGATGCCCTGCGCACTGCCCTGCACACGGCGGACGCGCGCGCCACGGTGGCCGGCGTGCTGGGCAGCGATGCGACTTTCGGCAATATCGGCGGCAAGGGCTGGGAATGGGTCGCCGCCGGTTACCTGCTCGGCGGCCTGTACCTGCTGCAGCAGCGCATCATCACCTGGCACATGCCGGCAGCCTTTCTCGCCACGCTGCTGGTGATTTCCGGCGGCTTCTCGCTGTATGACGCAACGCGCTTCGCCGGGCCGGGCTTCCACATCTTCACTGGAGGCGCCATGCTGGGTGCCTTCTTCATTGTCACCGATCCGGTCTCGGGCTGCACCACGCCGCGCGGCAAGCTATTCTTCGCCGCCGGCATTGCCTTGCTGACCTGGATCATCCGCACTTTCGGCGCCTATCCCGACGGCATTGCCTTCGCGGTGCTGCTGATGAACATCGCGGCGCCCCTGATCGACGTGTATACCCAGCCGCCGGTGTTCGGGCACAAGATCAAGCAGGGGGACTCCCGATGAGCGAACCCATCGAAGTCGTCCGCCGCGACTCCGGCGCCTTGCGGATTTCCGTGCGCACCGCCGCGATCATGCTGACGTTCACTGTCATATTCACGGCCGTGATGGCCTGGATCTATCTGTTGACCGCGCCGCTGGTTGCCGCCAGCGCCCAGAAGGAAAAGCTGGCCCTGATCGGCGAGGTGCTGCCCGCCACCTTGTTCGACAATGCCCTGCTGGAAGACTGGATCGAGGTCGCAGGCGTCAGGGAACTTGGATCGACCACGCCCGTCCG
Organism: Betaproteobacteria bacterium; assembly: GCA_031389965.1. GTDB lineage: Bacteria > Pseudomonadota > Gammaproteobacteria > Burkholderiales > Rhodocyclaceae > Sulfuritalea. The sequence continues at coordinate 1,730 of JANMTA010000059.1, read as the reverse complement.
CCTCTACCGCGCCCGCAAGAGCGGCGAGCCGGCTGCGCTGGTCGTCGAGGCCGTTGCACCGGACGGCTACTCGGGACGAATCGACCTGCTGCTGGCGGTAAAGGCCTCCGACGAACTGCTCGCCATACGTGTTACCGGCCACCGCGAAACCCCAGGGCTGGGCGACTACATCGATCCGAAAAAGGACAAGAACAAGGCGCGCCCGTGGATCACGCAGTTCAGCAATCTCGGCCTCGACACCGTAGCGCAGGCAAAATGGCGGGTAAAGAAGGATGGTGGCCACTTCGACCAGCGCGCCGGCGCCACCATCTCGGCCCGCGCGGTAACCAACGCCAGCGGCCGTGCGCTGACCTGGGCCCGGGAAAACCGCGACAAACTGTTCACCCTGCCGGCCGGCGGCCGATTTGAAGGACAAGGGAGCAAACCATGAGCACCTACAAGGAAATCACCTGGAACGGCGTCTGGAAGCAGAACACCGCCCTGATCCAGTTGCTCGGCATGTGCCCGCTGCTGGCGATGAGCAACAGCGTGGTCAATGGCGTCGGCCTCGGCCTCGCCACCGTCTTCGTCATGGCCATGTCAAACCTCATCGTCTCGGCCCTGCGCAGCCTGATTCCCTACGAAATCCGCATCCCGGTATTCATCCTGATCATCGCCGCGCTGGTCACCGTCACGGACCTGGCGATGAACGCCTTCCTGCATGATCTTTACGTGGTTCTTGGCATCTTCATTCCGCTGATCGTCACCAACTGCATCGTGCTGGCCCGGGTCGAAGCCTTCGCCGCGAAGAATCCGGTGATCGCCTCGACCGTGGACGGTACCGCGATGGCGCTCGGCCTGACCTGGGTGCTGGCGCTGCTCGGCGCGATACGCGAATTCATCGGCACCGGCGCGTTGTTCTCCGGAATCGAGATGATCATCCCGTCCGCCCAGGCGATCCAGATCCTGTCCGACGACTATCCGGGCTTCCTGGTGGCGATCCTGCCGCCCGGCGCCTTCTTTGTCCTCGGCATGCTGATCGCGGGCCGCAACTGGCTGGACGCGCGCGCCAACCAGCGCCTACGCGAGCATCGACTGCACGACCAGCCGCCGGCCGCAACCCACGCCACGGCATGACCCCGAAGAAGATCCGCGAGTTCTTCTCCCGACTCGCGGCGGCAAACCCGGAACCCAAAGGCGAACTGGAATACACCACGCCATTTCAACTGCTGGTGGCCGTGGTGCTCTCCGCCCAGGCCACCGACAAGGGCGTCAATCGCGCCACGCGTGCGCTGTTCCGCGACCACCCGACGCCGCAGGCCATCGCCGCGCTGGGCGAGGAAGGCCTGACCGGATACATCCAGACCATCGGCCTCTACCGCACCAAGGCGAAGAACGTCGCCGCCCTCTCGCGCCTGCTGCTGGAGCGCCACGGCGGCGAGGTGCCGCACGAGCGCGCCGCGCTCGAAGCCCTGCCCGGGGTCGGCCGCAAGACGGCGAACGTCGTGCTCAACATCGCCTTCAAGGAACCCACGATCGCCGTCGACACCCATATCTTCCGCGTCGGCAACCGCACCGGGCTGGCCGCGGGAAAATCCGTCGAGGCGGTCGAGCAGAAGCTGCTCAAGGTCGTGCCGACGGAGTTTCGCCTGCACGCCCACCACTGGCTGATCCTGCTTGGCCGCTATACCTGCAAGGCGCGTTCGCCGGATTGCGTGCATTGCGGCGTCTTCGATCTCTGTGCATGGAAA
>JANMTA010000049.1:0-1759 GCA_031389965.1 Betaproteobacteria bacterium | reverse complement strand
CCGGCACGCCGGTGGTACCCGTGGCGCTCAACTCGGGCGAATTCTGGGGCCGCAATGCGCTGTTCAAGACATGCGGCACGGTCACGGTCAGCGTCGGCCCGGCCATCGATCCCGCCGGGCTCACGGCGAGTGAAGTCCTGGTGCGGGCGGAAAGCTGGATCGAGGCCGAGATGGCAAGGATCAGCCCGCATCTTTACGGAACAGCCGCATGAGCCCCAGTCGCCGCAATCCGCAAATCGCGCTCAGGCTGGAGGGCAGCGAAGCCGGTCCTGCCAGCCGCTGGCACGACGGCGCGGCCCTGGCCTTTCTCGGCGGCAGCCTGCGCCTGGTGCTCGGCACCCGGCATCAAGAGGCGCTGCACGAAGGAGATACACTGGATTTGCCCCTGCCGCCGCAAGCCACTCCGCGCCAGATCCAGGATCGCGCCGAGGCCTGGCTGCGGGCTGAAGCCAAGCGCATCCTGCAGCAAGTCATCGAACAAAGGTCGGCGCTGGCGGGACGGCGCGCACCGCGCCTGGCGCTGTCTTTCGCCGCGCGCGGACACTGGGTCGAGGTACAGGGCAGCGAAACGCTGCGCTGTAACTGGCGCCTGATCGAACAAGCCCTGCCCGTCATCGAGCAGGCAATAACGCGCGGCATTGCCGGCTTGCCGCGCGAAGAACCGGAGTTCGACCTCTTCGGCGCCGTGGTGGCAAACCCGTTGGCAACCCCGTTGACCAACCCGGTGGCCAGGCCGGCGGCCCACCCGACGAGCTGAGCACCATGATGTTCCTCGAGCAGCTCAAGCTGTTCCGCCTCCCCTCTCCGCCCGCCGAGGCCAAGGCCCGCCACCTGCTGATCGGCGGGCGCATCATCGACTACCGCTTGAAGACCGGCGCCAGGCAGATCTCGATGACCATCGACGAACGCGGCCTGCGCATCAGCGCGCCGCGCCGCATCAGCCTGGGCGAGATCGAAGCTTTCGTGCAGGGCCATGGCGACTGGGTGCTGAAGAAGCTCGACGAGCTCGCGCATGCCAGCCGGCCGCGCCACCTCACGATCAAGGACGGCACGCGTCTGCCGCTGCTCGGCGGCGAAGCCGAAGTGCGTGTCCTGCCCGGCGCCAACCGCGTGCGCTGGGTCGCCGATACCCTGGTCCTCGAGGCGCGCCCCGAAGCCGACCTCGGGCTCCTGGCCGTGCGCGCCCTGCAAAAGCGGGCACTCACCCACTTCAGCGGGCGCCTCGAACATTTCACGACTCGGCTCGACCGCGCCGCACCGAAGCTCAGCCTGTCTTCGGCGCACACGCGCTGGGGCAGTTGCAGCGAACAGAGCGGCATCCGCATCAACTGGCGCCTGATCCACTTGCCGCCGCACCTGGGCGATTACGTGGTGGCCCACGAAGCCGCCCACCTGATCGAACTGAATCACAGCAAGCGCTTCTGGAACGTGGTCGGCTCGCTTTACCCGGACTGGAAAGCCGCGCGCAGCGAACTCAAGCAGCGCGCGACCTCCTTACCCATCCTTTGAAAGGAACCTCAATGAGACTCCTGCACACCATGCTCCGCGTCGGCGACCTCGAAAAATCGCTGGCCTTCTATACCGAAGTGCTCGGCATGCGCCTTTTGCGCCGCAACGACTACCCGGAAGGAAAATTCACGCTCGCCTTCGTCGGCTACGAGGACGAGGCGGCCGGCGCCGTGATCGAACTGACCCACAACTGGGGCGTCGAACGCTACGAGATCGGCACCGCCTACGGCCACATCGCGCTGGCGGTCGA
>JANMTA010000577.1:0-5226 GCA_031389965.1 Betaproteobacteria bacterium | reverse complement strand
CTGGCCGCGCTGGACCTCGCGCGCAAGCAGGAAATCCTGCCCTACCTGGAACGCCTGCGCGACGAGCTGGAAATTCCCGTGATCTATGTCAGCCACGCCGCCGAGGAAGTGGCGCGCCTGGCCGACCACCTCGTGGTCATGGAGGCCGGTCGCGCCGTGGCCCAGGGGCCGCTGGCGGAAACCCTGGCCCGGATCGACCTGCCGATCCGCCTCGGCGAGGATGCCGGCGCCGTGTTCGCGGCCACGATCGTCGAACGCGATGCCGAATGGCATCTGGCGCGCGTCGAATTCGACGGCGGCGAACTCTGGGTGCGCGACAGCGGCGCGGCAGTGGGCCAGCGTGTGCGCGTGCGCATCCTCGCCCGCGATGTCTCGATCGCGAACAGTCATCACGACGACGTGAGCATCATGAACCTGCTGCCGGCGATTGTCATCGCGCACGCCACGGAAGACCATCCCTCGTCCGTCCTGGTCCAGTTGCGCATCGGCGGCACGGCGCTGCTGGCGCGCTTGACGCGGCGCTCGGCGCAGCGCCTCGATCTCGCGCCGGGACGCGCGGTCTGGGTGCAGATCAAGGCCGTGGCCTTGATCGGATAGCACGCATGAACATGCAGATCGACTTCGCCGGCGCCGCCGACATTGACGCCATGGCGGGCTGCTCCGCGAATTGTTCACGCTGGAAACCGACTTCACGCCGGAGCGAGAAAAGCAGCTCGCCGCCCTGCGCTGGATCCTCGATCATCCGGCCCACAGCCGCCTCTTCGTACTGCGCGACGCCGGTCGTGTGGTGGGCATGGCCAACGCGCTGATCAGCATCGGCACGGCCGCGGGCGGGCCGGTGCCGGTCCTCGAAGACGTGATCCTTTCCGCCAGCCACCGTGGCGGCGGCCACGGCCGGCGCCTGGTAGAGCATGTGCTGCGCCGGGCCGCCGGCGAAGACATGCAACGCGTCACGCTGCTGGCGGACAGGGACAACGTCGCCGCACTGGCTTTCTATGCGCGGCTTGGTTTTGAAAAGTCGGCGATGGTGGTACGGCGGTTCAGGACCGGCAAAGTGCTTAAAGGCGGTTCCCGAGTACGCCGTCCACCGTCAATTCGCCTGATTCAAGTCGCCTCGAATTGCCCGTCGGTGGACAAGTGGTGCTCGACCTGCAGCGCGCCGGCCATGCCTTCGAGTTCGACTGGTTCGCGCCCTTCCTCGAATTCCGCTTCCCGCGCTTCGGCACCGTGGTCTATCGCGGCATCGAGATCGAACTGCGCCGGGCCATCGAACCCTGGCACGTGCTGGGCGAAGAAGTCGCCGCCGGCGGCACGGCGCGCTATGTCGATTCCTCGGTCGAGCGCCTGCAAGTGAAGGTGCGCCACATGCACGACAACCGCCACATCCTCACCTGCAACGGCCGCCCGCTGCCGCTCTCCGCCACCGGCACGCGCGGCGAGTATGTCGCCGGCGTACGCTACCGGGCCTGGAGCCCGCCCTCGGGCCTGCACCCGACCATAGGCGTGCAGGCGCCGCTGGTGTTCGACCTGGTCGATGCCTGGAGCGGACGTTCGATCGGCGGCTGCGCCTATCACGTCGCCCATCCCGGCGGGCGCAGCTACGATACTTTCCCGGTCAATGCCAACGAGGCCGAATCGCGCCGCGTCGCGCGCTTCTGGAACCAGGGCCACACACCGGGAGCCATGCATGTGCGGCGCGAAGGCCGCAACCCGGACTACCCGCTGACCCTGGACCTGCGCCGCGCGCCGGAAGCCTGGATGGAAGGCGCGCCTTCGAGAGCCACCGAACAGGAGCAGGCGCAGCAGTAGCGGCAGCAAAAGTCGGCGCTGGCGCTACGGCGCCATGCCGTCAGCCCGCCTTCAATACCGTGAGTTGTGTTCGCCCCAGCAATCCCCGGAAGTCGCCATCGAAGGTGACGAGATGCTCGCCGTAATGGATCACCGCGGCGGCGAGCCAGGCATCCGGGATAGCATTGGCGACCAGGCCTTTGTCCAGGCAAAGCTGCCGCAGCATCGGCCATTCGGCGCCGAGCGCGACGACTTCCACCCCGGGCACGGCGATCAACGCAACGAGAAACGCCAGCGCATCTTCGATCGGAGTCGGCTGAACGAAAATGCGCGGGTTGGTGACCAGGCGCAGGAAGCTGGCCACGACCATCGGCATCAGTTTCAGGCTCGCACCCTCGGCGCACGCCGCGACTGCCTGCTCCAGGCAAGCATAGGCAAGCTTGTGATGCTGATGATCGCCGCGTGATGCCGCCAAGAGAAAATTGACGTCAGGCGTCATCGCCAGCGGCGGCGAGCAGGGAATTGTTGCTTAGAGGATTCACCGCCGCGACAAGGCCGACGAACAATGCATGAATTTTCGTGTTTGGTTCTCCTGGGAGATGTTGTGGACGCAACACTCCCACCTCGCGCGCCTCGCTGTCGAACCGCCCCCTCACCCGGTCGACCCGGGCGCGGCAGTAGAATCGCGCCGACGCATCGACAAGCTGGCGGCCTCAAGCGCAGGCTGCACCGACACAGGAGACAGCGCATGACGCAACGCATCCCCGCCCGCTGGTACTTCGACCTTGTCTCGCCCTTCGCCTATCTCCACTTGAAACGCTTCGGCGAACTGCACCCGGCACTCGACGTCGAATTCGTCCCCGTGCTGTTTGCCGGCCTGCTCAAGCACTGGGACAACAAGGGGCCGGCCGAACTGGCGCCCAAACGCCTGCACACCTATCGCAGCTGCGTGTGGGCCGCTGCGCAACATGGCATCCCTTTTCGCCTGCCGCCGCGCCACCCGTTCAATCCGCTGCACGCACAACGCCTGTTGCTCGGACTCGGCGCCCCGCGCGCGGCGGTCGATGCGGCCTTCGATTTCGTCTTCGGCGAAGGCCGCGATGTCGCCGAAGAATGGCCGCTGCTGTGCCGGCGGCTGGATATCGGCAGCGCGGAAGCGGCAGCCCTGATCGGCAACCCCGCCGTCAAACAAAGGCTGATCGACAACACCGCAGATGCCGCGGCGCAGGGCGTGTTCGGCGTGCCGACGCTGGCGTTTCGTGGGCAATCGTTCTGGGGCAGCGACACGATTGCCTGGGCCAACGCCTTCATCGACACACCGCAGATGTTCGACTCGGGAGAGATGCAGCGCGCCGCCGAAATCGAGGTCGGCGCCGCACGCAAGGAAGCAGGCTGAGCGCCGATCAACATGCAGGGCAAGCACAAGGAGGAACAGAAGCCATGAGTCAAGCGAGCCATCAAGCCGACCCCAGGTTCGACCCGCGGCTCGACCTCGTTTTCGAACGCGTGGTCGATATTCCCCCGGCCCTGATCTGGGCTGCGTGGACCACCGAGGAACACATCAAGCACTGGTTCACGCCGGCGCCCTGGCGCACCATCGATTGCAGGATAGACCTGCGCCCCGGCGGGCTCTTCCACACCGTGATGCTCTCGCCGCAAGGGCAGGAATTTCCCAACGCCGGCTGCTACCTGGAGATCGTCCCGCAGCGCCGGCTGGTGTGGTCCAACGCGATGCAGCCCGGCTTCCGGCCGGCGGCCAAGCCGGTTTCGACGCTGGACTTCGCCTTCACCGGGATCATCGAAATCAAGGCGCAGGGCGCCGGCAGCAAGTACACCGCCACCGTGCTGCACGCCGCTGCCGAGGCGCGCGAGCGCCACGCGGCGATGGGTTTTCAGGAAGGCTGGGGCAAGGCTCTCGACCAGCTCGTGGCCTACATGAAGAAGCTGTGAGGGCGTCGCCATGAAACCCCGCATCAGCATCATCACTCTCGGCGTCGATGACCTGGAGCGCGCCCTGCGCTTCTACCGCGACGGCCTCGGATTGCCGACCGGGGGCATCATCGGCCAGGAATTCGAACACGGCGCGGTGGCCTTCTTCGACTTGCAGGCCGGCCTCAAGCTGGCGCTGTGGCCGCGCCGCAGCCTCGCCCACGATTCCGGCATTGCACCAACGGCACCCTGCGCGACGGAACTCTCGCTCGGCCACAACCTTGCCTCGCGGGCCGAGGTCGATGCGACGATGCAGCAGGTGCACGCTGCAGGCGCGGTCATCGTCAAGCCGGCGCAGGATACTTTCTGGGGCGGCTACGCCGGCTATTTCCAGGACCCCGACGGACATCTCTGGGAAGTCGTCTGGAACCCGCAATGGCTGCCGCCGGACGCGGCTTGAACGGACGGTGATGTTTCGGGCGCCGTGGCGCCAACGCCGACTTTCTGCGCTGCCGGCGGCGACATCATTGACGTAAAGCGTCCGGGCGGACAAACGGGGCTGAAGGTGGCTGCAAGCTTGTCACCGCCGCGCGGCACGGCTTGCGCTTGCCGCGGACCGGATTACCCGAGGATCTCCGTGATGTGTTCACGCTCGCGCAGTTCCGACTCGAACTGTTCCATCTCCGGACCCAGTGCGTCGCGCGCCGAGACCATGCCGATCGGCTGCCCGTTCTCGACCACCGGCACGTGGCGAAAACCGCGGTCGTACATGATATGCAGGGCATGAGCAAAGGGCATGTCAGGTCCGATTGTGGTCGGCGCGGCGGTCATCACATCGGCCAGGGTGGTGCGCTTCGGATCTTTGCCCGCGGCAAGCACGCGGTAGAGCGCATCGCGCTCAGTGAAGATGCCGGCAAGCGTCGGTCCGCTGAGGACCATGATGGCGCCGACTTTCGCGTCGCGCATCGCGGCGGCAGCGTCGGCCACCGACATGGCGGCCGTCGCGGTAAGAATGCGCTGGCTTTTTACGAGCTGGCGTACGGGTCTGTGGGGCATGATGCTCTCCTCGTGATGTGTGGGTGGTTGGGGTGAAATAAAAACAGGAAGTAGCGTTGCGCCATAGGCAGCCGCTGTGCCGGTTCGCAGACCGGCAGCTCGCCGTCGGCGCGCACGGCAAAGGTTTCGGTATCTGCCTCGATCACCGGGGTAGCGCTGTTATGCAGCATGTCGGCCTTGGTGGCATGGCGGCAATTCTTCACCGACTCCAGCCGCTTGGCAAGGCCCAAGGTGTGCGACAGGCCCAAGGCGTGCGCCGCCGGCTTCGATGTGCATTTCGCCTGGAATCATGTCTCGTCCTTTCATTGCGGCGTCGGGTGCGGCTCGGGCGCGAGCAGGAAGTCGCGCACGGCGCGGATCTGGTCTGCCGCGGCCAGCGAAGGCGCATGGCCGACATCGGGGAATTCGACCACGCTCAATTCGGGCTTGCGGCGGCGCATTTCCTCGACGACT
>JANMTA010000559.1:0-3861 GCA_031389965.1 Betaproteobacteria bacterium | reverse complement strand
GAACTTCACCTCCGACTGGTACCAGGGCGACGAGAAGGTGCTGCGCCCGATGGTGATGCTGGCTTCTGCCAAGTACGCGGAAGAAAAGAAGATCACGCCGCGCACGCCGGAAGACTGCAAGAAGTAATCCGAGCCGGACGGTAGGGGACGGGCTTCCCGTTCCCTGCCCTCTGTCTTCTGTTCTCTGAAAGAGCACATGACTACCGCCAATATTCTTCTCAACGTCAATAGCATCGAGGTGATCTACAACCACGTGATCCTCGTGCTCAAGGGCGTTTCGCTGTCCGTGCCCGAAGGCAGCATCGTCGCCCTGCTGGGCGGCAACGGTGCCGGCAAGACCACCACCCTGCGCGCCGTGAGCAATTTGCTCCATGGCGAGCGTGGCGAGGTGACCAAAGGTTCGATCGAGTGTCGCGGCGAGCGCATCGAGGCGCTGACGCCCGCCGACCTGGTGAAGCGCGGCGTGGTGCAGGTCATGGAAGGCCGGCATTGTTTCGGCCACCTGACCATTGAAGAAAACCTGATGACCGGCAGCTATACGCGCAGCGACGGCAAGGCCGCCGTGGCGCAAACGCTGGAAAAGGTTTACAACTATTTCCCCCGCCTGAAGACGCGGCGTACCAGCCAGGCGGCCTACACTTCGGGCGGCGAGCAGCAGATGTGCGCCATCGGCCGCGCCCTGATGGCCAATCCGACCATGGTGCTGCTCGACGAACCCTCGATGGGCCTCGCGCCGCAGATCGTCGACGAGGTTTTCGCAATCGTCAAAGACCTCAACCAGAGAGAAAAAGTCACCTTTCTTCTGGCCGAGCAAAACACCAACATGGCTCTGCGCTATGCCGATTTCGGCTACATCCTCGAGAACGGCCGCGTGGTCATGGAAGGTGCGGCCAAGGATCTGGCGAACAACGAGGACGTCAAGGAGTTCTACCTTGGCATTTCCTCGGGGGAGCGCAAGAGTTTCCGCGAAGCGAAGCACTACCGCCGCCGCAAACGCTGGCTCGCTTGAGTCCCGCGGATCACACGGCGCGCTGCGGCGTTGCTCAAGGCCTCGTTTAGAGAAACTAAACGTCGGCCTTTCGCGCCTTGCATCACTTGGTGCTCCACGGTCCTCGCTAGCCTTGCACCGTCTACAACATTCGACTTCGGAGCAGTTCATGTCCAAATTCTTTGACGCCCTCGAAACCCGTTCCGCCGACGAAAGAAAGTCGGCGCTGGCGATACGGCTGCCGCAGCAGATCGCGCACGCCAAGGCCAACACCGCTTATTTCGCCGATTCGCTGAAGCATATCGATGCCGCGACGATCACCTCGGTGGCGGCGCTGGCAAGCCTGCCTGTGGTGCGCAAGAGCGACCTGATCGAGTTGCAGAAGACTCGACGGCCGTTCGGTGGACTGGCGGCATCGCAATGGGGCAAACTCGGACGTGTTTTCTCTTCCCCCGGTCCGATCTATGAACCGGAAGGGCGCAGTGCGGATTACTGGCGCACTGCGCGCGCGCTTTACGCGGCGGGGTTTCGCGCCGGCGACCTGGTGCACAACAGCTTTTCCTACCACATGACGCCGGGTGCCTGGATCCTCGAAGCCGGCGCGCAGGCTTTGGGCTGCACCGTGTTTCCGGCAGGTGTCGGGCAGACCGAGCAGCAAGTGGCGGCGATGGCTGACCTGCAGCCAAACGGCTACGTCGGCACGCCTTCCTTCCTGCGCATCCTGCTCGAAAAGGCCGATGAACTCGGCATCAAGCTGCCCTCGCTGACCAAGGCTCTGGTGTCCGGCGAGGCCTTCCTGCCGCCGGTGCGCGACGCCCTGCTGGCACGCGGCATCGCCGGCTACCAGGCCTACGCGACGGCCGAACTGGGTGTGATCGCCTACGAGACGGAGGCGCGTCAGGGCCTGGTCATCGACGAAGCCGTGATCGTGGAGATCGTGCGCCCGGGTACCGGCGATCCGGTGGCGGTTGGTGAAGTCGGCGAGGTCGTGGTGACGACTTTCAATTCCGACTACCCGCTGATCCGCTTCGGCACCGGCGATCTGTCTGCCTTCCTGCCCGATTCGTTGACCAATGCGTCGCCCTGCGGTCGCACCAACATGCGCATCAAGGGCTGGATGGGCCGCGCCGATCAGACCACCAAGGTCAAGGGCATGTTCGTGCACCCGGAGCAGGTGGCGGCGGTGGTCAAGCGTCATTCCGGGATTGCCCGGGCGCGGCTGGTAGTGACGAATCCCGACAGTACGGATCAGATGACGCTGCACTGCGAGGTCGGCACCACTGACGGGAACCTGGCGACGGCGATCGCCGATAGCGTGCGGGATATTACGAAGCTGCGTGCCGAAATCAGGCTGGTGGCTGTCGGCAGTTTGCCGAACGACGGCAAGGTAATCGAAGACAGTCGAAAGTACGACTGATACCGTTCCCGGCGTATCCCGGACAGCGCCTTGTTCGAAGCGCCGGGGCGTTCCCTGTCGCTGGCCTTGCGTTCCGCTACTTGGCTTTGCCGCCCGATTTCGGCGCAGCTGGCTCAGCCGTTGCCGGAGTGCCGGGAGCATCCGCGGCAGGGGGCTGGCCGGCACCCTGCATGAAATTCCATGGCCACAGTGCAGGGTTGGCAAACGGGTTGGCCTGAGCCTCCGCGCTGCTCCCCGACTGGCTGATGGCCTGCAGAGCCGACAGCGTCGCGCGTTGCATTTCAAGTCCCTGAATGGTCATCTGCAGCATGCCGAGGTTGGTCTTGAGCCAGCCCTCGACTGCCTTGAGATCGGCAATGCGCTTCTCCAGTTCGTTGGTGTCCAGCGTCGGCGTGACCAAACCCGGCAACGGCATCCCTGTATTGCCCCAGAGTGATTTCAGGAATTCCATCGGATCAGTCGGCGTTGTGCTCATGGTCATTACTCCCGGGTTAGTCGGATGATCTTACCGCAGCGCCGCGTTGCGTGCCAAAGCCTTCCTGGCCATCTCCGAGCTTTAACGGTCTGAATGCCAATGTCCATCTGCCGCCTCAGGTCAGCCCCAGCCGTGCCCGCAAGGCAGCGCGCTCAGGCCCTGCGGCATCGATGCTGCGCCGTTTGACATGACCGAAGCCGCGAATCTTTTCCGGCAGTCTGGCGAGGGCAATGGCGTCGATCAGCGTTGTCCGCGCCAGCTTCGGCAGCAAAGCGGCGAGATCGGATTCATAGTCGGCCAGCAAAGTCCGCTCCAGTCGCCGCTCGTCGCTGCGGCCGAAGATATCCCAGCGCGACCCGCGATACCGGCGGGCCTTCGCCAGCCATTTAAATGCAGTGAGCATCCAGGGGCCGAAAGTCATTTTTCTCACCTTGCCGGTCGTTGGGTCGGGGCGCGCCAGCAGCGGCGGCGCCAGATGGAAACGCAGCGTGTAGTTGCCTTCGAAACCTTCGCTGATCTTCTGCACAAAGTCGGTTTCGGCATACAGCCGCGCCACCTCGTATTCGTCCTTGATCGCCATCAGCTTGAACAGATTGTGCGCGACGGCTTCGGTGAGTTGCGAGGAATTGATTGCGGCTTCCGCGACGCGGATCTTTTCCACCTGCAACCGGTAATGTTCGGCGTAGGCGGCATCCTGATAGTCCGTGAGAAAACTTGTGCGCCTGGCGATCACTTGATCAAGAGTCGGCGCCGGCTCGCTCTGCGTACCTGGGATTCCGCTTCGCGGGCAGGTAACGGCGACTTGCGGCCGCGCGTAGGCGGCCACGGCTGCCGGATCATGTGCGGCGCGCCGGCCCCAGAGAAAAGCGGCGCGACTCATCGCCACCGCCGTGCCGTTGAGTTCGATGGCGCGATCGATGGCCTCCCAGGATACCGGCACCATGCCCTGCTGCCAGGCGTAGCCGAGCAGGAACAGGTTGC
>JANMTA010000531.1:0-2674 GCA_031389965.1 Betaproteobacteria bacterium | reverse complement strand
TCCCGGGGTGCGTGCTGCGCGGCAGAGGCGTTCTTCAACATGGTATGCCCAAGCACTAATTGAAGCCCGATATTACCGCTTGCTGAGCACGAGGGCGCTGTTTGTGCCGCCAAAACCGGCGCTGAGGCTCAATGTGTGGCGAATTTGCACACCTCGCTCGGCCACACCCGGCACGTGGCGCAGCGCGCAGGCCGGGTCGATATCGTCGAGAAAGGCAGTAGCCGGAAGAAAATCGTGCTGCATGGCAAGGGCGCAGACGGCGAGCTCCATGGCGCTGGCGGCGCCCAGCATGTGCCCGTGCTGGGCTTTGGTACTGCTGACGGGTACGTCATCGGCGGCATCGCCGAGGGCGCTGCGCAGGGAAGCGACTTCCACCGGATCGCCGGTGGGCGTCGCGGTGCCATGGGCATTGATGTAGGACAGGTCGGAGGGGCGCAGACCGGCATCGCGCAAGGCCGCGGTGATGGTCGCAGTCTGGCCGCGCGAATGAGGGGACCCGATATGGTAGGCATCGCAGGCGATGCCATAACCTGACAGCGTCGCGTAGATGCGCGCACCACGCGCCAAGGCGTGATCGGCGGCTTCCAGAACGAAAAACACCGTGCCCTCGGCAAGTACCAGTCCGCTCCGTTTGCGGGAAAACGGCCGGCAGCTGCGGCCGACGTCGTCCGCATCGGGCCGGGCCAGCGCCCGCAAGCCATCCCAGGCCCCCATGACCGGCGGAATCAGCGATGCCTCGCAGCCGCCGGCGATTGCGACGTCGAGATCGCCATGGCGAATCCAGCGCATGGCATCGCCGATCGCCACGCCCGAAGACGCGCAGGCCGCGGTATGGGTGATAACGGGGCCGGCGATCTGGTGACGAATCGAAATCCATGCCGGCGGTGCGTTGTGCATTCCGGCCATGATGGTGAAAGGGCGGGCGGTTTGCTTGCCGTCGACATAGTGTTCGCGCAGCCATTGGAATATGGAATCGATGCCGCCGGAAACGGTTCCGGCAAAAATCCCGGCGCGCAGATCGAGGTCGGCGCAATTCGATGGCAGCCCGGCATCGGCCATCGCCTGCTCGGCCGCGATCACAGTGAGTTTTGTCAGCCGGTCCAGGTAGGGAAGGTCCTTGGTCTCGAAAGCGCTATCCAGTTCGCGCTGCACGATGCCGGCAGGAAAGGTCTTCTTGAGGCTATCGGCGGACCACAGGCTGATACCCGAGCGCACGGCCAGCAAATTTTCGGTCACCTCGGCGGCGGATTGCCCGATGGGCGAAATGATGCCCATTCCGGTGATGACGACCTCTCTCATTGCTTGGCAATAGCGGCCTGGACAAGGATCACGAAATCATCCATGGTGGGGTCCGCGGGCAGGCGTTCCAGGGACAACTGGCAGCCGAAGGATTCCTCCAGGCTCATGATGATGTCGATCATGGCCATGGAATCGAGGCCGGCCTGCTTGATGGGAGTGGCGCCGTCCCCCAGATCCAGGCCGAAGGTGGTTTTGGCGATTTCCCGAATCTTGGCGGTGATGGCCTCGTCGCTCCAAGTGGTGGTACTCATGATGGCGATAGGATTACGGATAGTTTTGGATGACTGAACTTAACGCATCGAAGGCGGGCGGATAGCGCGGAATTGACAGGGTAAATCCCCTCGGTGGCGGAGTTTGCGCCGAACGGATTGCAGGGTTAGGCCGTGGGCCGCAACTCGAAGTCCCGGAAGTCGCCGACGGCGGGCTCGACGATCAGTTCGTCGACGCTGCCGCCGGCCGGCCCGATGCGGCTCCAGGCCAGCATGGCCTCGATCTGTGCCGGGTCGCCGCAAATCATGGCCTCGACGCTGCCGTCGCGGCGGTTTCGCACCCAGCCGGTGATGCCCAGCAGCCGCGCCTGCGCCATCATCGAATAACGGAAGCCGACACCCTGCACCACGCCGCTAATTATCAAGCGGCGGACTTCCATCACTTCACTTTCATTCCGGGGGTCGCGCCGCTGTCGGGCGAGAGCAGGAACAGGCCCGGCGACTTGCTGTCGGCATCCGAGGCGGCGAGCACCATGCCCTCGGACATGCCGAACTTCATCTTGCGCGGGGCGAGGTTGGCCACCATCACGGTGAGCCGGCCGACCAGCTGCGCCGGATCGTAGGCCGACTTGATGCCGGCGAAGACATTGCGCGTGCCACCGTCGCCGAGGTCCAGCGTCAGGCGGATCAGCTTGTCGGCGCCCTCGACATGTTGTGCATCGGCGATGCGCGCGACGCGCAGGTCGACCTTGGCGAAATCGTCGATCGAGATGTGCTGCGTCTTTGGTTCCATCTGGCCCTGCAGCTTGTCTTCGGTCGCCTGCTGGTTCTGGGCGTGGCGTTGCGGCGACTGCGGTGAGGCAGAAGTCGGCGCCGGCGCTACGGCGGCTGCGGCGGCGGTGACCGTCGGTTCCAGCGATTCGCGGTTGGCGGCGACCAGGGCGTCGATCAGCTTCGGATCGATGCGCTGCATCAGGTGCTCGTATGTGTTGATCAGATGCGCCGGCGGCAGCAGATGGCCGGCATCGCGCCAGTGCAGCGGGGCGACGTTGAGGAATTCCTCGGCACGCTGCGCCAGCTTGGGCAGCACCGGCTTCAGATATATCGTCAGCAGGCGGAAAGCATTGATCAGCAGCGAGCACACCTCGTGCAGCTTGGCGTCCTGC
>JANMTA010000494.1:0-8705 GCA_031389965.1 Betaproteobacteria bacterium | reverse complement strand
GTCGTGTTCCATGCGCACCACGGCCAGCCCTGCCGTAAAGCCGGCGGTACCCAAGGCCATGGCGTCATGCAGCGACAGGCCCGCCGGCAGCTTGACCACCCAGTCGGCCGGCAGGCGTGCCTTTTCGGCATAGCCGCCGTGATGGGCGACACCGATGTCGTAGCTGGTCGCCAGCACCTCGTCACCGGCCTTGAAGCGGGGATCGGCACTGGCCGTTACCCGCCCGGCCAGATCGACGCCACCAATGCAGGGGAAGCGGCGAATGATGCGGCCCGCACCGGTCGCTGCCAGGGCGTCCTTGTAGTTGATGCTGGAGTGGGTAACAACGACGGTGACTTCGCCCGGGTCAAGTTGGGATTCATCCATATCGACAAACCGGCTGACAACCTTGCCTTCTTCCTGATTGATCAGGTAAGCCTTGAAACTCACTATAGCCTCCTCGAATGTGCGCCCGGTCTTTGCCGGATTCATTAGTTTGGCGTACGGAAGCGGCGAATTATAGCCAGACCAAGCTTACAAGGCGCTGAATGTAATACGCCTTGAGGGGTTTACAGAAAGTCCCGGTCGAGGCATAGTTCGGCCCCATGCATGGAATACCCCTTCCCCGGGCAAAAGTTTTTCTGCTTGCCGGACTGCTTATTGCCCCCTGCGCCTACGCCGACGAGCCCATCGTGGTTCCGCCGCCATTGCAGGTTTCTTTCGTCGATCGGGCCTCAGCCACAGCGCAGGATGCGATCGACCAGGCGATGGATCTGCTCGGCATCCGCTATCGGCGCGGCGGCAGTTCCCCCGAAGCCGGCTTCGATTGTTCCGGATTCGTCAACCATGTCTTCCGCGAAGGCCTGGGATTGATACTGCCGCGCAGTTCGAAAGAAATGAGCAAGTCCGGCGAGGCGATCAGCCGGGATGAACTTCGCCCGGGCGACCTGGTGTTCTTCAACACCATGCGCAACGCCTTCTCCCATGTCGGCATTTATCTTGGCGACAACCAGTTTGTCCATGCTCCGCGTACCGGGGGACGGGTCCGCGTCGAGGATCTGAATCAAAGCTACTGGAAGAAGCGCTTCAACGGCGCCCGTCGCGTCAGTCTCGACTAGTTGCGAATAGCCCTCAGGACGCCAGCCACGGGCTGGCTTTATTTTGACTTGCAATTGCGAATGATTCTTAATACACTATTGCACATCCTCAATCTGAACAGAAAGTTTCCCCATGAAATCATCCCGCCTGCTCGTCGCCTTGATTGCCATCAGCACAATTGCCTCCGCCTCGGCGCAGGAAAAAGTCCTCAACCTCTACTCCGCCCGTCACTACCAGACGGACGAAGCGCTCTATGCCAACTTCACCCGCCAGACCGGCATCAAGATCAACCGCATCGAAGCCAAGGAAGACGAGTTGCTGGAACGCATTCGCAACGAGGGCAGCGCCAGTCCGGCCGACATCTTCCTCACCGTGGATGCCGCACGCCTGGCCAAGGCCGACGAGTTGGGCCTGTTTGCCCCGGTCAAATCGAAACTTCTGGAAGATCGGATTCCGGCCAATCTGCGCAGCCCCGACTGGTTCGCCTTCTCGACCCGCGCCCGCGTCATCGTCGTCAACAAGGAAACCGTCAAGGCCGAAGAGGTACAGAACTATGAAGACCTGGCCAGCCCGAAGCTCAAGGGCAAGGTCTGCTCACGCTCGGGCAGCCATCCCTATAACATCTCGCTGATGGCCGCGCTGATTGCCCATCTTGGCGAAGCCAAAGCCGAAGAATGGGCACGCGGCGTGGTGGCCAATTTCGCCCGCGCCCCCAAAGGCGGCGACACCGACCAGATCAAGTCGGTCGCGGCCGGCGAATGCGGCGTGGCCGTCTCCAACACCTATTACCTGGCCCGCCTGATGCGCTCCGATAAGCCCGAAGAGCGGGGCCTGATGGAGCGCGTCACGATCATCTGGCCCAACCAGAAGACCTTCGGCACCCACATCAATATCTCCGGTGGCGGCATGCTGAAAACCGCGCCGAACAAGGATTCCGCGGTCAGGTTCCTCGAGTATCTCGCCAGCGACGACGCCCAGCGCTATTTCGCCGATGGCAACAACGAATGGCCGGCGGTGGCCAGCGTTGCCGTGAAGAATTCAGCGCTGGAAGCCATAGGCAAGTTCAAGGCCGACAGCCTGCCGGTCGCCACCCTCGCCAAGAACGCCGTTGCAGCACAGCGCATCTACGACCGCGCCGGCTGGAAGTAGGCTTCACATTGAGACTTGGCACGGGCGAACTGGTGTTAACCGATTCGCCGTGTCGCCAGCGCCGACTTTTCAATCCATTGTTCGCCGCTCCGGAACAAACTGTTCCCGAACCGCTGCTTCGCGCCGTCGCAAATGTCTCTATAGTGCGCGCTTCGCCAACAGGATCAGGAGCACGACATGTCCAAGCCGGAAATCGCCGCAAAAAGCCCCTTCGCCATCGACGTGGAGAAAGGCAAGGATTACTGGTGGTGTGCCTGCGGCAAGAGCAAGTCACAACCGTTTTGTGACGGCAGCCACAAGGGTTCGGAATTCAACCCGGTCAAATACACCGCTGAAGAAAGTAAAGCCGTGTATTTCTGTGGCTGCAAACAAAGTGGCAATGGCGCGCTGTGTGACGGCACACACAAGTCGCTTTAACAGGAACTGATTTCGCTGCGCCCGGCCGCAATCTGCCGGGCCAGCAGGATGATCGGTAGCAGGCCCACGGCAACAATCGCCAGCGCCGCCGTCGACGCTTCCGCCAGTCGCTCGTCGGCCGCCAGCGTGTAGGTTTGCGTTGCCAGCGTGTCGAAGTTGAAGGGACGCATGACCAGCGTGGCCGGCAGTTCCTTCATGACGTCTACGAATACCAGCAGTGCGGCAGTCAGCAGGCTGCTGCGCATCAGCGGCAGGTGCACGCGGCGCAAAGTCTCGCTCTGGCTGCTGCCGAGGCTCTGCGCCGCTGCTTCCATGCTGGGAGTGATGCGGGCCAGACCCGCTTCCACGGTTTGCAGCGCAATCGCCAGAAAGCGCGCCATGTAGGCATAGAGCAGCGCAGCGATGCCTCCGGTAAGAATCAGACCGGGATTGACGCCCGTCATCTGTTGCCACAATCCTGCCAGCCAATGGTCAAGCCGCGTCACCGGGATCAGCACACCGACGGCAATGACCGAGCCAGGCACCGCATAACCCAGGCCAACGATACGGCTCGCCAGAATCGACAAGCGGCGTCCGTCCCGTGCGGCAAATCCTAGCAACAAGGCCAGCAGCGCCGCCATTACGGCAGCCAGTGCGGCCAGGGTAAAACTGTTCCGTGCCAGCACCAGAAAGCGCCCGGTAAAGCTGCTGCTTTCTTCGCCGGCGTCGCCCAGTGCCAGGCGCAGCAGCAGCACGGCCGGCAAGGCAAAGCCGATGACCACCGGAATCGCACAGCCGATCTGCGCCAGCAGGGCATGCCAGCCAGTGAGCACCTGTCGCGTCGCACGACGCCGGCCGCTGCTGTCGTGGTAGCGGGCGCGACCGCGGCTGATGCGCTCCAGCAGGATCAACAGCGCCACGAAACCCAGCAGCGCGGCGGCCAGCTGGGCAGCGGCAACGCGGTCGCCCAGTGAAAACCAGGCGCGGTAGATGCCGGTGGTGAAGGTCTGCACCGCGAAATAGGCCACTGTGCCGTAGTCGGCCAGCGTTTCCATCAGTGCCAGAGCCATACCGGCAGCGATCGCCGGACGCGCCAGCGGAATCGAGACGCGCCAGAAACCCTGCCAGGGATTGAGGCCGAGCGCGCGCGCCGCTTCGATCATGCCGCCGGCGCGCTCCAGAAAAGCGGTGCGCACCAGCAAGTAGACATAGGGATAGAGCACGCAGGAAAACAGCACGATGGCACCGCCCAGCGAACGTACCTCGGGGAACCAGTAGTCGCCCTTGCTCCAGCCGAAACTCTCGCGCAAGCCGGTCTGCAGCGGGCCGACGAATTGCAGGAAGTCGGTGTAGGTATACGCAAGCACATAGGCCGGCATCGCCATGGGTAGCAGCAGCGCCCACTCCGCGATGCGCCTGCCGGGAAAGTCGTTGAGCGCCACCAGCCACGCAGCACCTGTGCCCATCGAAGCAACGCCGATGCCGACACCGAGGCACAACCAGATCGAATTCGCCACATACTCGGGCAACACCGTGGCCATCAGATGGTCCCAGGTCTCGCCGGTGCCGCCGGCGAAAAGATTGGCGCCGACGGCGAGCACCGGCAGCGCGACCAGAACCGCGAGCGCGAAGGAGAAAGCGGGAAGCGACGAGGATGAGCGGGACACGGCCGGCAGATTATAATTGAGACTCATTCTCCAAAAGCCGCTATCTGCGCGACGATCATGCCCCTGCTCGAAGTCGACCGTGTCAGCCACGCCTACGGCAAGCAAGCCGTGGTGCGCGACCTGTCCTTCGCTCTGGCGCAGGGTGAAATTGCCTGCCTGCTGGGATCTTCGGGCTGCGGCAAGACCACCATGCTGCGGCTGATCGCCGGCTTCGAGGCACCTTCAGCCGGCAGCATCCGCCTCAATGGCGTGACGATCGCCAACGAAAAGACCCAAGTACCCGCCGAAGCGCGACGCATAGGCATGGTGTTTCAGGACTATGCACTGTTCCCGCACCTTTCAATTGCCGACAATATCGGCTTTGGCCTCGGCAAAGAGTCGGCGCCGGCGAGACGCCAACGCGTCGATGAAATGCTGGAACTGATCGGCCTGGACAATCGCGGCGGACGCTATCCGCACGAGCTTTCCGGCGGGCAGCAACAGCGCGTGGCGCTGGCCCGCGCCCTGGCGCCGCAGCCGCACCTGCTGCTGCTCGACGAGCCTTTCTCCAACCTCGATGTCGAACTGCGCGAACGCCTGTCACTGGAAGTGCGCGACATCCTCAAGCGCTCCGGCATGGCGGCAATCCTCGTCACCCACGACCAGAACGAAGCCTTTGCCGTTTCCGACATGGTCGGCATCATGCGCGAAGGCAGGATCGAACAGTGGGACACACCCTACAACCTCTATCACCGCCCGGCCACGCGCCACGTTGCAGATTTCATCGGTCAGGGCGTATTCCTGCCCGGCGAAGTGATCTCGCGCCAGGTCGTGGAAGTGGAACTCGGCCGACTCGATTCGGATGTGCCTATGGATTGCGGCTCCAGTTGTGGCGAATGCCAGCGCGACTGCCGGCTGGACGTGCTGCTGCGTCCGGACGACGTGATCCATGACGACGCCAGCGAGGTCAAGGCCGAAGTCATCGCCAAGTCGTTTCGCGGCGCCGAGTTCCTCTACACGCTGCGCCTTGCGTCGGGCGCCCAGGTTCTGTCCCTGGTGCCGTCGCACCACAACCATGCCATCGGCGAAATGATCGGCATCCGGCTCGACGTCGACCACGTAGTCACCTTCACCCAGGGCCAATGATCCCCTGGCTGAGCGAAGCGCCCGTATTCCCCCCGCTTGAGACTGCGCTGGCCGAACCGAACGGCCTGCTCGCCGCAGGCGGCGACCTGGACCCGCAGCGCATTCTGGCCGCCTACCGGCGCGGTATTTTCCCGTGGTACTCGGCCGGCGAACCCATCCTCTGGTGGAGCCCCGATCCGCGCATGGTACTGTTCCCGGATCAACTCAAGATATCCCGTTCGCTGGCAAAAGTCCTGCGCAATGCCCGCTACGAAGTGCGCCTCGACACGGCTTTCGACGAGGTGATCCATGCCTGTGCCGTCAAGCCGCGTGACGGCCAGCCCGGCACCTGGATCACCACGGAAATGCAGGAAGCCTATCGTGTGCTGCACCGTCTCGGCTACGCGCACAGCGTGGAAACCTGGATATCCGGCAAGCTCGCCGGCGGCCTTTACGGCATCGCACTAGGCGCCGCGTTTTACGGCGAATCGATGTTCAGCCATGTGCGCGATGCGTCGAAGATTGCACTTGCGCACCTATGCGCTCACCTCAAGCGGCGCGGATTCGGCATAATCGACTGCCAGATGGAAACCGCTCACCTCGCATCTCTCGGTGCCAGACCGATTCCCCGCCGTGATTTTGCCGCACGGCTGGACGAGCTTTGCCTGCGCGGCGACACGCCCGGCCGCTGGCCGGCCGCTGCCATCGACGGTCACTACAGGCGCCAGCCATGACCCACCTTCGCGACCTGCCGCCTTTCCCGCTGCTGCAGTTCTACGCGACAGCGCCTTACGGCTGTTCCTACCTGCCGGGGCGCATCGCGCGCTCTCAGGTCGCTACGCCGACCCACCTGATCGACAGCGCGACCTACAGCGAACTGGTGCGTGCCGGTTTTCGCCGCAGCGGGGTGTTCACCTATCGCCCGTATTGCGATGCCTGCCGCGAATGCCAGCCGGTGCGGCTCGACGTGAATGCCTTCGTGCCCAACCGCAGCCAGCGCCGCGCCCTGGTCCAGCACGCCGCGCTCACCGCGCGCGAATGCAGCCTGAGCTTCCGCGAAGAGCACTATCAGCTCTACCAGCACTACCAGGCGGCGCGGCACTCGGGCGGCGGCATGGACCAGGACAGCCGCGACCAGTACGCCCACTTCCTGCTGCAAACCCATGTCGACAGCCGGCTCATCGAATTCCGCGAAAACGGTGTGCTGCGCGTGGTCAGCATCATCGACGTGCTGGCAGACGGACTCTCGTCGGTCTACACCTTCTACGACCCGGACGTCAGCAACGCCAGCTATGGCACCTTTGCCATCCTCTGGCAGATCGCGCAGTGCCAGCACATGGACCTGCCCTGGCTGTATCTCGGCTACTGGATTCGCGACAGCCGCAAGATGGCCTACAAGGCCAGGTTCCGTCCCCTGCAGGCTCTGCGCCACGGCGAGTGGCAGGCGGTCGAGGAGTAAAGGACTTTTCCCCCGACCCCTTCTCCAGGAGAAGGGGTGACCATGGCTCGCTGCGCTCGCAGGCTTTTGACGGGTCTGCCTTGGGGCGGCCCGGCGGCTGACCATAAAAGTCGGCGCTGGCGACACGGCGATAATCGCCGGTCAGCGCGCCGTCGCCGTCTCCCGCCGCCGGTAGCCGCTCCAGGCCGGCCAGATTGCAGCCCCGAGCACCAGCACGATCGCCAGCAGAGGCCACAGCACGGGACGGTTCCACTCGGCGCGACGCTGCTCGCGCAGGGTGGCATCCACACGCTGATATTTGAGCGTGTTGTGACCGACCTTGCTCGGTTTGCGGTTGGTCAGCCAGGCATGGCGCAAGGTGTAATCCTTGGGATGGAAGCCCCAGACCCAGGGTGCATCGTGGCGCAGGATGTCCGTCATGCGGTCGATCAGTTCCTGCCGCGGCGCGCCGTTCTCCATCGCCTTGACCTGCTCGAACAGGCGGTCGTACTCCGGATTCCGGTAGTTCGCCGCGTTCTCGCCGGAATCCTTCACCTTGCCCTGCTTGCCATGCAGCAGGAAAAGGAAATTCTCCGGATCGGGATAGTCCGCGTTCCAGCCGAAATAGAAAAGCTGCACCGCGCCCTTGCGCACCTTCTCCTGGAAGCGGTTGTAGTCGGTGCTGCGCACCACCAACTGCGCATCGATCTTGGCGAACTGCTTGTTGAGCCAGTCGATCCGCGCCTTGGCGCCGACGCCGGTGGCCGTCGTGTCGAAATTGATCACCAGCGGTTCGCCGGTTTTCGCATCGCGCCCGTTGGGCCAGCCGGCCTCGGCCAGCAGGCGTTTGGCTTCGGCGATGGGCTTGCGACGCGGATGGCCATCGACCCAGTCGTACAGGTGGGGATTGATCCCCGCGGCGCCCTCGCGATGACCAAAAATACCCGGAGGAATCGGCCCCTGGGCGGCGACGCCGCGACCATTCTGGAATATCGAAATGAACTCCTCCTGGTCGATCGCCAGCGAAATCGCCTGGCGCAGCTTGCGCGCATTTTCAGCGGTCTTCGGGTCGCCTCCGCCCACCAGCGGATCCAGCCAGTTGAAACCCATGTACATGCTGGATGTCGCCACCGAGGTGGTCAGCACAATGCCTTGCGCGCGCATGTCGTCCGAAAGCGTGATCTCGCCCGCGGTGACCTGCACTGCCTGGTCGAAGGCGTCCGACGAGATTCCTGAGGCATCGTAGTAGCCCTGCAGGAACTTGTTCCAGTAAGGGATCTGCTCCTTTTCACGGGTGAACACCACCTTGTCGATGAAAGGCAGCGTCTGCCCGCAATCCTTGAGTAGCCCCGCATCCTTGTCTTCCGCCTCGCCCTCGCAAGGATAGCTTTCCTGGCGAAAATTCGGGTTCCGCTCCAGCACCATGCGCGCATTGGGATTGTTCTCGGTCAGCATGTAGGGACCGGTGCCGATCGGGTACCAGTCGAGCGTCAGGTTCTTCTCCGCCATGCCCGGCTGGCTGTGGAACTTGTCGGCCTCCCAGGGCATCGGCGCAAAGAAGGGCATCGCCAGCCAGTACAAGAACTGCGGGTACTTGCCCTTGACGCGGATGCGGTAGCGATAGCGGTCGATCACCTCGACGCCCTCAAGACGATGCTGGCGCAGGTCGATCCACGGCTGGTCCTTGTCCGCCTTCAGGCGCTTGCCGTAGTCGCCGAGGCCGACGATATACTCCTCCATCAGGCCGAAGATCGGCGAATGCAAGCGCGGATGCGCGAGGCGCTTGATGCCATAGACGTAGTCCTCGGCGGTCAGCTCGCGACTGTCGCGACTGGTGAAGTCGCCGAGGACGTTGGCGTCAGCGAGCTGTGCCG
>JANMTA010000486.1:0-5770 GCA_031389965.1 Betaproteobacteria bacterium | reverse complement strand
TCGGCGCGCTCCTTCGGGTCGGCCAGCAGGTCGGCGGCCAGCGCCTCGTCTTCGGCCGCCGTGGCGCCGCGTTTGCGGGTGCCGGCAATGGGGCGCACGGTGACGCGCTTGCCGTCGTCGGCGTGTTCGAGGCGTACCAGGATCTCGGGCGAGGCGCCGACGACGTGGAAATCCTCGAAGTTGAAATAGAACATGTAGGGCGAAGGGTTCAGCGTGCGCAGCGCGCGGTAGAGTGCCAGCGGGCTCGCCGCGAAGGGCTTGCTCATGCGCTGCGAGAGCACCACCTGCATGATGTCGCCATCGACGATGTACTGCTTGGCGCGGCGCACGGCGGCCTTGAAGGCCTCCTCGCCGAATTCCGAAACGGCGGGGGCGGAGGCGGCACGCACTTCGGGCGGAATCTCGACCGGGGCGCGCAACTTGGCCAGCAGTTCCTTGAGGCGCGTCTGGGTTTGTTTCCATGCGCCGGGGAAGCCCGGTTCGGCATAGACGACCAGGGTCAGCTTGCCCGAGAGGTTGTCGACGATGGCGATTTCTTCCGAGAGCAGCAGCAGGATGTCCGGCACGCCGAGCGGATCGGGCATCTTCTTCTGCGCCAGCTTGGTCTCGATATAGCGCACCGTGTCGTAGCCGAAGGCGCCCACCAGGCCGCCGCAGAAGCGCGGCAGGCCGGGCAGGTCGGGCACCTTGAAGCGCGCCATGAACTCGGAAATGAAGCTCATCGGGTTGCTGTGGTCGCGCCGCTCGGCAACCCGGTTGCCGGAAAGCACCATGATCGCGCCGTCGACCACGGCAATACGCGTGCTGGCGGCCAGGCCGATGAAGGAGTAGCGGCCGAAGCGCTCGCCGCCTTGCACTGATTCGAGCAGGTAGGAGTAGGGATCGTTGGCCAGTTTGAGGTAGATCGACAGCGGGGTGTCGAGGTCGGCAAAGGTTTCGAGCGTCACCGGGATGCGGTTATAGCCCTCCGCCGCAAGGCGGTTGAATTCGCTCTCGTTGATTGGGGTCATGGGAATACTCCACTAATTCGGGTGCTGCAAGGACAGATGCGCGGGCTTGTCAGCTCCGGCGCGATGGAAATCGGCGCTTGATGGCGCGGGCGTTCAGGCCCGCCAGGGCCAAGCCTCCGCCCCGAGGGCGTGTTTCCTTGTCATTTGCAGATTGTCGTGGAGCATGGTGCTTAGTTGATCCTTGAAAAGTCGGCGCTGGCGATACGGCGAGCAGCTTCCTCCAGCGACGCGACTATAGCATCGCAGTCGATTCCTTGCACATCCTCGCCCTCGTTGTAGCCGTAGGGCACGATGAACACGGGGCAGCCGGCGGCGCGCGCCGCGACGGCATCGTGGTGCGAATCGCCGATGTGCAGGTTCTCGGCGGGCGATGTGCCCATGCGTTCGCAGGCATGCAGCAGTTGCGCCGGATGCGGCTTTTTGTGCGCCAGGCTGTCGCCCGAGACGGCAAAGCCGAACCAGCTTGAAAGCCCGCTTGCAAGCAGCAGCGGCTCGGTGAAGGCGGCCGCCTTGTTGGTGATCACGGCCATCGGCAGTCCGGCCGCGCGCAAGGCCTGCAGGCCTTCGAGCACTCCGGGGAAGAGTTTGGAGCGACGGCCGTTTTCCACGGCGTAATGGCGACGGAATATGGCCTGTGCCTGTTCGATTGCGGCATCGTCGAAGTCGGGCAGGCAGCGCGCAACGAGTTTCGGAATGCCGCGGCCGATGAAGCCGGCGATGGTGTCGATCGGATATTCGGGCCGGCCCAGTTCGCGCAGCATGCCGTTGGCCGCGGCGGCGAGGTCGGGAACGGTGTCGAGCAGGGTGCCATCGAGGTCGATGGTCACGGAGCGTATAGGGTTCATCGGGGCGACGATGGGATTGCTATGGGGTAAACGGAAGATGACATGGGATCGCGCGGATCGTCTGGTAATTGTCGATTAAAGTCGGTCAGAGTCGATCAGTACCCGACCGTGGCCCTGCTGTTCCAACCACCAGTAGGTGAAGTGTTTCGAAAGCCAACTCGCGGCGCGCTCCGTCGCAAGATCTTGCACGGTGGACGTGTAGATGATGGGAATGCCAAACTTTGCTTCAATTGCGTCCAAGGTGCCACAGACCGCATTGGGATGGACCTTGGATGGGATGTCGAACGACTCGAAACCCCCTTTGATGTCCTCTAACGTCGCCTCGATAAGGATGGCCTTCCAAGGGAACTGGGCAAGCCGACCGCAGACCGCAAGAAACCGCCGCCGGTAAGTCACGGTGCATGCTACGAGGTCCGCCAGGTTTTTACGTTCCAGACAGAGAAGATTCTCCATTCCCTCCACGGTGTAGTCGCCCGTTTTCAGAGCGATACGCCGCTCGCCGCCGATCCAGTTCGGGTGGTTCACATGGAGGGGAAACGGTTCCTGTTCCCGTGTATCCACCAGCACCACGGGCTTGGGGATACGCGCGCTGCGGATGATGTTCCGTTGGTCGCGCATTACTCTAAGCCGAGTGGTACTTGGCGCAACGAAACGAGCGGCTCCGTTGCTCATAAGAAATGCTTCCAGTTCCCTGATGTGTGGGCACACGGTCGAGGCGAAATCCATTGCAGGTGAGTTGTAGACTGAATTCGCTGGTATGGCATCACTACTACCTTTTTCGCTTTGTGAACTGCTGCCAGAATGTCTGCTCCGCAACGATTAGCCGAGCGATATAACTATCATCTCGATTCACGCGAAGGTGGATTTCCGGGCGATTTGGTAGCCAGCAGAAGAAATCAATATGCGGTAGATCGGTAACCGCCAAAATATGCTGAAGCTGACCGATGTAATAACTCGGTACTTGTCGGCTGCTGGCTGTTTTCCGGTACACGCTTTCGCCGCACTTTATTTCTACAACCGCACTCCCATCGGCAGCCAAGCCGTCCACGCTGGCACGCAGCCAAGTAAGCATGTTGCTTTGAAGGCAAGCGGGAGTAACGCGAACTTGGCTAATTTCCTCGTATCGCTTTCTGGCTTCTGGCTCAAGTGCGGTGCCTCGTGCCATTGCGGCGTTGCCCTGGAATTTCTGGACAGTGCCGAGCTTTTCTGAAAGAAGCTGCGTTGCACTTTTCCATGGATTTTCGCCCATGATAGCCGGAGCATCCGATGCGCCTATGCCATTGCTGCGCCACTCAAGCCACTCAGTGGTTCCTTGTTGAAGATCGACGACGGTGTATGCGGTATTCAAGATCCTCCCTTTGATGCCCAGCGGGAGAACTCACCAACCGTTTGCCGGCGGGCACACACTCGCCGACAAACGGTTGGTGCATCGACGGGTTGGACGCCGCGCGACGGACAAGCTATCGAACAGCGAATCACGATTCCATCCGCGCCACAGCAGCAACTACCGCATCGATGACCGAGAGAACAGCGCTAACATTGTTCTGGTCGACAAATAGCGCGGCGCTCGACTCGCCAGGCCCAATCGCCACGATGGGCTTCGACAACTCTCGGATCGCCGCGGCAACATCCTCCCTCGCTTCGCTGAGCACATAAGCGACCATGACGCGAAAGCGACCGCTTTCGTTCATCCCAAAGATACGTCGTTGGACGCCAGTGTCGGACTTCCAGTAAAGGTTGGCGGACGCCGTCTGTAAGGCCAGGACGAAGCGACTCTCGGTAGCACGGTCGATCTGCTGGAAGCGCTCAACAATCCGACGGATAGCTGCTTCGGCGTCCGGCGATCTCTCGTGCACGCGCGCAAGAAAATCGCCGACCGAGTTGAACTTATCGCGTCGAGCGGCGGAGAAATCGGAGGTTGGTACGCGCTCGACCAGGACTCTGGCTCGCGGCGTTTCGCCTTCGATCTGCACCCTGACAACTTGGCGAGTCTCGGTCCGGACGACGCCTCGCAGTTCTGGCACGAGGAGTAGCTGGTCGTCGGGGGATGTGGACCGGTAGACATTCAGGTCCACCATCGCCAGATCCCATTCAGATGTGAGATGGCCTGCCAGCAGGGCCTCGGAAAGTCGAATGGCTCGCGGGTCCAATTCGTCGCCAGCGACGATCAGGAGAAACCGTCCGGCTAACAGGCATTCTTGCAGATCGGCCAAGTCGGGTGCATTGCTGGAAGATGGAAGTGGTGGCAAGTCATCGTCCGATGCGTCTCGCATCGAAAGCGCATAGTCAAGTATCTGAGCAATGACCTCGCGCCGCTTTTCAGGGTTGGACGACAACTTGGTTTCGACGATCGCCGGGCGGCCATGTGACGATACGAGCAGCACGTCAACGGGACCAGCGCCGAAATTGAACTCGGTCGCCCATGGTAGCCACATCTCGTCGGTCGGCACACGGCCCGCTTCTCTGCAAGGCCCAATGACGAGTTCCGGCTCATCGAAGATCGCATCTCGGAACCAAGACTCGGGCAGGTCGATGTCCACTGCGGAGACCCTCTGGTAGGCGACACGCGGGTTTGCCCGCGTCTTTGCAGAGGTCGCTACGAATAACGATTTGCCAAGAGATTTCATGGCTGCTTGCTTTTCCTAGCCCATGCGATAAGGGGTTGGCGTTGGATTATTTTGCGCGGCATTGGTCGTATCCAAAAAGTCGGTGCTGGCGGGGCGGCGATTCTTGTTGTCATGGAAACAAATTTCGGCTTGATCCCTCAGTTGGGGTTAAGCACAGTCACTTGCGTTCGCCTTAATAGCTTCTTGAAATCGGCATCGAATGTGACCAGGTGTTCGCCGAGTTGGATGACTGCCGCTGCGAGCCATGCGTCCGGGATATCGTTGGCGGTCAAATCCTGCTCTATGCAGAGTTGACGAAAAATTGGCCACTCGGCGCCGAGAGTAGGCACCTCTATTCCTGGCACTGCAACGAGCGCGTCAACGAAGCCGATGGCGTCGTTGACGGGCGTTGGCTGAACAAAAATCTTCGGATTTGTGACCAACCGCAAGAAACTCGCCACAACCATCGGCATCAACTTCAGACTTGCGCCATCGGTGCATGCCGTAACGGCTTCACTCAGAACCGCAAACGCAATCTTGTGATGAGGATGATCACTACGCGAAGCCGCAATCAACACATTTACGTCAGGCGTCATTGTCAGCGGCATCCAACATTGCCTTATTGCTCATCGGATTCAGGTCGGTAACCAATCCGCCGCGTCCCTTGAAGACAGGAATTCTTCGTTTGGCGGCTTTGCTTGTGGTTTGTGGCGCTCGAAGACGAAGTTGCAGCCCCTCCTCGATCAGTCGCGTCAGGCTGGTTTGCTGCCGCGCCGCCAGCGCCTTGGCGTTGGCGAGCAGCGAATCGTTAATGTCGAGAGTAGTCTTCATGGCGTAATGATGCAGATTTCTGTACGCGAAGTCAATGTAGCATTTCTGGCAAAATCCACGGCCGCGCGGGTTCCGGCGGGACTGGCGAACTTACCGTGCATCAGGCTTTGGCAAGCTCCGCGCGCAGGGCGGCGATCACGCTGTCGTAGCGGTGCGGGTCGCCATCTTTTGCGGCGCCGAACACGGCCGAACCGGCGACAAAAGTATCGACGCCGGCCTTCGCCACTTCCAGGATGTTGGCCGGGCCGACGCCACCGTCGATTTCGAGGCTGACGTCAAGGCCACGCGCAGCTATCATCTGCCGCACCTGGCGTGCCTTGTCGAGCACGTAGGGAATGAATTTCTGGCCGCCGAAACCGGGGTTCACCGACATCAGCAGCACCATGTCGAGCTTGTCCAGCGTGTATTCCAGCACGTCAAGCGGCGTCGCCGGGTTGAATACCAGGCCGGGCTTGCAGCCGCATTCGCGGATCAGGGC
>JANMTA010000483.1:0-3382 GCA_031389965.1 Betaproteobacteria bacterium | reverse complement strand
CGCCCGCACCTGCGCACGGCCCAGTGCGTCTGGGGGCAGCAAAGCCGGTTCGGGATGGGTTTCATCCAGGTACTCGATGATGGCCATTGATTGTGACAGGCGCTGCCCGTCTACTTCAAGCATGGGCACCAGTGTGTCGGGCGCGAGGTCGGCGTAAGGCGCTGCTCTGTGGTCGCCGCGCGCAATGTGCACTGGCACATAGTCGTAACGCAAGCCTTTGAGCTCCAGCGCAATGCGCACCCGGAACGAGGCCGATGAGCGGAAATAGTTGTGCAGCTTCATGGCGCGAAGGATAAACCGGAATCAAGAAAGCCTTGGGCCAGGTGCGGGTTCTGCGACCAACGAACGTCACAAACAATCAAACCCAAATGTAATAATTGGTAAATGGGAAGAACCGCAGCTTGATAACGACAAAAAATGCGGCAGCGCATATGGCTGTGCTCCCGCTTGCCCTGATACGCCTGACCTCCCTGGTATTTTCCAGAATTCAGTGGCGACTGGTAGGGTTGGGCGCCATGCTGCTGGCGCTAATCTGGAGCAGCGTGATCTGGGAGGCGGACCGCATCAAGCAAGAGCGCCTGGCGAACTTCCGTCAGAACTTGATGCATTTGACGGAAGTGCTCGATGAAACCCTGGGGCGTCAACTGCACGAAATTGACAACGCCCTGCTGATCCTGCGCAACCAATACATCGAGGACAGGACAGCGCTGATACGCACCATAAGTTTGCTGCGGCACGGCCCACTCCTTGGACTTGATATTCAGGTGGCTGTCACCGGCCGCGACGGCTACCCGATAGTGACCGATATTCCCGGCAACCCCACATCCGTGTATTTGGGCGACCAGCCGCATTTTCGCTTCTTTGCCGAGGATGGACCCGATCAACTCTTCATCGGCGATCCGGTGCTTGGCCGCCTTTCCGCGCGCTGGGGCATGCCACTGAGCCGGCCCATCCTCTCCAGCGAAGGTGAGTTCCTGGGCATTGTTACCATCTTTCTGCCGCCGGAGCAGTTAACCCAGTTCGTGCATTCGCTGACCATCGGCGCCAACACCATCATGTCGGTCACATCGGCCACCGGCACGATGCTGAGTCGCTCCCGCGATCTGCCCCAGTTTCTGGGAACCCGACTCCCACCCGAACAACACGCAGCATACCGGCGCGAATCCAGTGGCTTCGCTCTGCGCCGTTCCGTGCTGGATCAAGTCGAGCGCGGCATCGCCCACCGCTGGCTCACCGCTTATCCCTTGCTGCTGGTGGTGGCGCGCACACCGGATGATGTTTACCAGGAAATCGCCACTGCCAAGCAGCCACTGCTGGTTGTGGGTGGCGGCGCGAGTCTGCTCGTTATCAGTTCCCTGGCGCTGCTGGGCAAATCTTGGCGTCGGCGTGAAAAGGCCGAGCGGCGCTTGCAACGCGAGCATGCCAACCTTGCCAAAGCCCAGCGCATAGCACAGCTCGGCAGTTGGGAACTGGACCTGGCATCGGGCAAGCTGTACTGGTCGGATGAAGTTTTCCGTATCTTCGAGATAGACAAGAAACAGTTCGCCGCGTCTTACGAGACCTTCCTCAACGCAATTCACCCGGATGACCGCGCAGCGGTCAACCAGGCCTACACCGACTCGCTGATAAAACACGCGCCTTACAACATCATTCATCGCCTGTGTATGAGCGACGGCCGCATCAAATGGGTGCGTGAACAATGCACTTCGGAACACGATGCCAATGGCAAGCCCATCCGTTCCTCCGGTCTGGTGCAGGACATCACCGAACGCAAGCGCGAGGAGGCTGAACGGGAGACCCTGTCCAGGGAACGGATGCTGTTGCTGGAATCTACCGGCGAGGGGATTTGCGGCATCGACATGTGTGGAAAATGCACCTTTGTCAATCAGGCCGCTGCCCGTATGCTGGGTTATGAGGTGGCGGAAATCATCGGGAAAAGCATACATGCGTTGGTTCATCATCAGCATGCCGATGGCACGCCCTATCCCATCACAGACTGCCCCGTCTATCAGACCTCCATTTCTGGACAAGCCTTCAAAAAAGAAGATAAAGTTTTATGGCGCAAGGACGGCACCCCTATTCCCGTGCAATATGCTGCTTACCCAATCCGGGACGCCGACACAATCACCGGCACCGTCGTCACCTTCTCAGACATCACCGAACGCAAGCATGCCGAGGTGGAACTTCGCATTGACGAAGCCGCCTTCCAGACGCAGGAAGGCATGTTTGTCACCGATGAAAACGGTGGGATCCTGCGCATCAACACTGCTTTCACCGACATCACCGGCTACAGCGCCGCCGAGATCGTAGGCAAGAACCCACGCTTTCGCAGCTCAGGACGCCATGACGCGGCCTTCTACGGCGCGATGTGGGCAAGCATCAAGAGCAGTGGCGCCTGGAAGGGGGAAATCTGGAACCGGCGCAAAAATGGCGAAATCTATCCCGAGTCGGTCACCATCACGGCCGTCTTGGGAGACGATGCATCCGTTACCCGCTATGTCGCCACCATGCACGACATTACCAAGCGAAAGGCAGCCGAGGAACAAATCCGCAATCTGGCTTTTTTCGACCCGCTCACACGGCTGCCCAACCGGCGCCTGCTGCATGACCGGCTGCATCACGCCAGAGTGGCCAGCGCCCGCAACCAAAGCCATAGCGCGCTGCTGTTCATTGACCTGGACAAATTCAAGCTCCTCAATGACACGCTGGGCCATGACATGGGTGACTTGCTGCTGCAGCAGGTCGCCCAGCGTCTGCTCAGTTGCGTACGGGAGGCAGACACCGTGGCCCGTATGGGGGGCGACGAGTTTTTGGTCATGCTCGAAGACCTGAGTGAAGACCACCAGCAAGCGATCGCTCAGGTGGCCAACACCGGCGAAAAAATACTAGCCGCCCTGAACCGAACCTACCAACTGAGTGAGCATGCGTACCACAGCACACTCAGCATTGGCGCCACCGTCTTCAGGGGTCAGCAGGAAACCGTGGATGAACTGATCAAACAGGCCGATCTGGCCATGTACCAGGTCAAGGCGACAGGCCGCAACGACCTGCGTTTCTTCGATCCGGCGATGCGGGTCAGCGCAACCGACCCGCAAATTGCGCTCAGCGCCGCCGGCCCCAGGCCTTGACCCGGCACGCCTCTCAAGAAGCGCGCGCGTGGACCTTGTCGTAGGCCACCAGCAGCTTGTGGTGCATTTCGCAACCCTCCAGCATCAGCCCGGGCGCGGGGATACCCATGAATCGATCGGTTTGCATGATGAGCGCATGCGCCTGCGCCAGCGTGCCAGCGCCATAAAGCTGGCGCAAGGCGTCCAGGTAGGGCCCGGTATCGCCGCTGTCGGCCAGGTTGATCAGGCTTTCAATGCAGGCGTAAACCAGACGG
>JANMTA010000458.1:0-1974 GCA_031389965.1 Betaproteobacteria bacterium | reverse complement strand
CTCCCGGAGTGTAATTGCACCTACCCGAAAGGGTTATATGCTTGCACTCCCACGCGGTGATGGCCGATGCCCGCCGCTGATGCCATAGTCCGCACCCAAAGGAAACCCATTGGATACCGTTACCTCGCTCGACAAGTTTCGCGTGCCCATCGGCAACCAGGAGATCGAACTGCAGCAGTTCATCTTCGAGGCCGGTGGCATGCCTTTGCTGCGCACGCGGATTCGCGAGCGCAGCCGCTTCACGATTTTCGACATCGATCCGGCCACGGCGGCCCGCTGGGGCAAGGTGCTCTGCGCCTGGGCCGCGACGCAGCCGGGCGGTGCCGGTGCTGAAGGAGAGGCCGATTGAACTGTTCGCCGGATGAGGCTTCGACCGTGATGGTCGACGTGGTGTTTTCGCTCGCGGAGGGAAGCTTCCCCGACGATCACGCCGATGCCTTGTCGCTCGCGGTACGGCGTGCCCTGCCCTGGTTCGACGACGAACCGGAAGCCGGCATCCTGCCGCTGTCCGGCGTGGCGCACGGCAATAATGGCGTGTGCTTCGTTGGCCGCCGCAGTCGCCTGGCCTTGCGCCTGCCGATGCACCGTAGCGCCAGCGCCGACTCTTTGGCCGGCACCCGGTTCGACCTGGATGGACGCTGGCTGACGCTGGGCAAGAGCAGCATGCGCCCCCTGCTTCCGGCGCGCGGCGTGGTCTATTCGCATCTGGTCAGCGTCGGCACCGACGACGAGATCGAGTTCCTTGCCCTTTGCCGGGCGCTGCTGGCCGAGCGCGGTCTCAAGCCCCAGTTGATCAGCGGCAAGGCACATCAGCTGCGTACCGCGCAGGGGCGGGTGTGCGGCTTCAGCCTGATGCTGCATGGCCTGGGCGCCGCCGAATCGCTGGCCGTGCAGGAATCCGGTCTGGGTACGCATCGTGCGCTGGGCTGCGGTTTGTTCATTCCCCATAAATCGGTCGTCGCTGTCGGCGGCTGAACACTATCTATTACTCAAACGAGGAGACGCCTCATGTCTGAAGTTGCCACCGTAACGCTCGATGTGAGCGGCCTGCCCTGTCCGGCACCGCTGCTCGGCGCCAAGAAACTGATCGACGACCTGCAGCCAGGCCAGACCCTGCGCCTGATTTCAGATTGTCCGGGTACTGAGGATGATCTTTTCTCGTGGGCGAAGGTCACCGGCAACCTTGTGCTGGGCACCGAGAAGCTGGTCGATCGCAAGACCGCCTACCTGATCCAGCGCGCCGGCGGCGCCAACGCCACGCCGATTGCGCATGTCACGCTCGACATGCGCGGCGTGTCCTGCCCCGGCCCCATCGTGCAGGCCAAGAAGCTGCTCGACGGCATGCAGAAGAACGAGGTGCTGCAACTGGTCAGCGACTGTCCCGGATCGGCCGACGACATCACGTCCTGGGCCAGGGCGGGTGCCGCCGATTTGGTCTTTTCACATGAATCCGGACGCGGTGTCCACGAGTTTTACTTGCGCCGCAAATGATTTGAGCAAGTCCGAAACGGGAGAATCCAATGAGCTACACCATCAACGGCGTCGAAAAGGAAGTCAACGAATACGGCTACTTGCTGGA
The DNA here is from genome assembly GCA_031389965.1 of Betaproteobacteria bacterium. GTDB lineage: Bacteria > Pseudomonadota > Gammaproteobacteria > Burkholderiales > Rhodocyclaceae > Sulfuritalea. Next base: position 395 of record JANMTA010000458.1, on the reverse strand, counting down.
GCCCGATTTCAGCGAGGAGGCGGTGCACATCATCGCCGCGGCCTGCGGCATCGCACTGACCGACCAACACTGGAAGGTGGTCAATTTTCTGCGCGAAAAGTACAAGGAAGACGGCCACACGCCGAACATGCGCAACCTGATCAAGGGCCTGCAAGATGATGGCGACATGCCCGAGGCCGACAGCGCGCTGCTGTTCGAACTGTTTCCCGATGGCGGTGCGGCTAAAGAAGGCTGCAAAGTGGGTGGTTTGCCGATGCCGTTAGGCAAGGGAGGCTATTGAATTCAAATGCCTCACCACAGAGGCACAGAGACACAGAGAAAATCGATCATGAAATTTCTCGTGTTTTTCCTCTGTGCCTCTGTGTCTCTGTGGTGAAAGGTTTGGTGTTCTGACT
>JANMTA010000398.1:0-4835 GCA_031389965.1 Betaproteobacteria bacterium | reverse complement strand
TCCTGGTAGCGCGTGCGCAACTCGTCGTAGAGCTTGGCGCGCTTGCTGCCGAGCTTCTTGACGGCCTCGCGCGCCTTGTCCTCGAAGTCCGGCTCGCGGCCATACATGTGGTTGAAGCGGCGCGCGATTTCGCGCGTGAATTCGACGTGAGGTACCTGGTCGTCACCCACCGGGACGCGGTTGGCGCGATAGATGAGGATGTCGGCAGCCTGCAGCAGCGGATAGCCGAGAAAGCCATAGGTCGTCAGATCCTTGTGCGACAGCTTTTCCTGCTGGTCCTTGTAGGTCGGCACACGTTCCAGCCAGCCCAGCGGCGTCATCATCGACAGCAACAGGTGCAGTTCGGCGTGTTCGGGCACCTTGGACTGGATGAAAATCGTCGCCTGCGAGGGATCGACGCCCGCCGCCAGCCAGTCGATGACCATTTCGTAGGTGTTATCGGTGATGGTGCCCGGCTCGTCGTAGGCCGTGGTCAGCGCATGCCAGTCGGCGACGAAGAACAGGCAGGGATACTCGTGCTGCAGCTTGATCCAGTTGGCGAGCACGCCATGGTAGTGACCGAGGTGGAGTCGCCCGGTGGGGCGCATGCCGGAAAGTACTTTTTCTGCGTACATGTCAAAAACCAAAAAGGGTTCGAATCAGGGTGTTGAACACCCGCAACAAGGGCCGCAGGATCGAATCCAGCACACCCAGGAACAGCAGCGCGAGCAGGATCGGAAAACCCCAGCGCTCCAACTGCGAAAACTTCCATGCCGCGCGCGGTGGCAAAAGGCTCACCGCAATGCGGCCGCCGTCCAGTGGCGGCAATGGCAACAGGTTCAACACCATCAACACGCCATTGATGCCGATACCGACCCGCGCCATTTCCTTCAAGGCTTCGGAATACATCATGTCGGAACTGCCGATCGCCAACTTCAATACCAGGGCCCAGAACAGCGCCATGACCAGGTTCGCCCCCGGCCCGGCCGCCGCCACCCAGAGCATGTCCTGCTTGGGACGCCGCAGGTTGGCGAAATTCACCGGTACCGGCTTGGCCCAGCCGAACAACAGTCCGCCCGACGAAACCAGAAGGATCAGAGCCGGAACCAGCAGGGTTCCCACCATATCCACATGGCGCAGCGGATTCAGGCTGATGCGCCCCATCTGCCAGGCCGTCGGGTCGCCGAAATGCCGTGCCGCGTAGCCGTGCGCCGCCTCGTGCAGCGTGATGGCAAAGATGATCGGCAGGGCGGAAATCGCCAGCGTCTGGATGAAATTCATGGGAGTGGGCAATTTTAGCAGACGGCGTCATTCCAGCCCGAAGGGCGCCAGGGATCCCTGGCCGGCCCGCACCAGTTCCGGCTCGGCACTGGTCAGGTTGATCACCGTCGTCATCGCCGTGCCGCACTGGCCGGCATCGATCACCAGATCGAGCAGCTTTTCCAGGTGCTGGCGGATCTCGTCGGCATCCGCCAGCGGCACCTCGTAACCGGGCAGGATCAGGGTCGAGGTCAGCAGCGGCTCATCCAGTTCTTCCAGCAGCGCCAGGGCCAGCGGATGATCGGGCACACGCAGCCCGATGGTCTTGCGCTTGGGATGCAGCAGGCGGCGCGGCAGTTCCTTGGTGCCTTCGAGGATGAAGGTATAGCTGCCCGGCGTGGTGGCCTTCAGCAGGCGATACTGGCTGTTGTCCACCCGCGCATAGGTGGCGATCTCGGACAAGTCGCGACACATCAGGGTGAAATGGTGACGCTCATCGACGCCACGAATGCTGCGGATTCGGTCCAGCAATGGCGCATAGCCGGCGACGCCGGCCAGAGAATAGGCGGCGTCGGTGGGCAAGGCGATGAGGCCGCCGCTCCTGGCAATCTCGGCTGCCTGCTTGATCAGGCGCGGTTGCGGATGTTCGGGGTGAATGTGGAATAGCTGGGCCATGCAGGGACGGACGACTGAAGGCGAAGGGCGGAATTTTACCGGCCCTTTGCCCTGCCGGCATGAATGTCTTTAGTCGGCTTCGCTTAAAGCTGCGACCAGACTGGCGTCAGATCCGCGGGCAAGTCGGGCATTTTGCCCAGATCGATCCAGCTTTCGCCCGGTCCATGGAAATCCGAACCACGCGATGCCAGAAAGCCGAACTCGCGGGCGATACGCGAAAATTCGCGCACCTCTTCATCCTTCTGGGAACCAGACAGGACTTCGATGCCGCGCCCGCCGAGATCCTTGAATGCGACGAACAGTTCCTGCCGTTCCGCCTTCGACAGCCGATAGCGGCCCGGATGGGCGATAACCGCCGTACCGCCAGCGCCGACTATCCAGCGCAGCGCGTCCTCCAGCGTGGCCCAGGAGTGTTCGACATAGCCCGGCTTGCCCTTGGCCAGCCAGTGGTCGAACACCGACTTGACGTCCTTGACATGCCCCTGTTCGACAATGTAACGGGCGAAATGCGAGCGGCTGACCAGTGCCGGATTGCCCGCATGGCGCAGCGCACCTTCATAGGCGCCATGAATGCCGACCTTGTCCAGCTCAGCCGCCATGCGCCCGGCACGCGAGTCGCGCCCGCTACGCACCTGATGCAGTCCCGCCAACAGTTCAGCATTGGCCGGATCGACTCCCAGGCCGAGGACATGCACGGTCTGGTCGTCCCCCCAGGAGATCGAGATTTCGACACCATCGACAAAGCGCAGGCCGATCTCGTCGGCGGTGGTCCGTGCTGCGGCCAGACCGCCGAGTTCATCGTGATCGGTCAGCGCCAGCAGTTCGACGCCATTCTCCTTCGCGCGGCGGGCCACGTCGGCCGGAGCCAGCAGACCGTCGGACACAGTCGAATGGCAGTGGAGGTCAGCATTGAGCGGCTTCATGCGACGAAAAATTCCTCGATCATTTGCGCCACCTGTTGTGGCTGGTCATGATGCAGATTATGCCCGCAGTCCTGCACCGTGACCTCCCGCACGTCGCGAAAGCACGCCAGTCGCCTGCGGTAGTCCTCCGAATCGAGCGCGAACAACTGCTTGAAGATGAAGGAGTCGGCCGCGGTTACCCAAAGTACCGGGGCGGTCACGCGCCGCCAGATCGACATCGCTTCTTCGATCCGATAGATGATTGGATTGATCCGGCGATGATGGGGATCGGCGGCCAGATGGATGCCTCCCGCCCCATCGTCCTCACCCATGTACTGTGCAAGGTAAGTTGCCTTCTCTGCAGGCAGACGCGGGTTCTCCTTCTGCAAGCGTGCGGCAAACGCAGTCCGGTCGGGATAGGAACGAAAGGTCGGCGTGTCCCGCAGCTCATCCAGCCAGTTGGCATAGCGCTGCGCTGCCTCTTCCGGCATGTAAAGGCGCAGTCCCAGGCCCTCAAGGTTAACCAGCCTCCGGATGCGGTCAGGCCGGATCCCCGCATACAGGGTGGCCGCATTGCCGCCCAGACTGTGCCCTACCAGCCGCACCGGATCATGAGGCGAGTAGTGCAGCAGCAAGGCGTCGAGATCGGCGATGTAATCGGGGAACCAGTAGGCATCGTTATTCCATTCCGACAAGCCGAAGCCGCGCCAGTCGGGGGCCACGACACGCCAATCCTGTTCCATGGCATCGACGACGAACTGCCAGGAGGCCGACACATCGCACCAGCCGTGCAGCAGCACCAGCAGCGGCGCCGTTGCGCTGCCCCAGATGCGGACATGCAGGCGCCGGCCGCGGATCTGGAGGAATTCGGATTGACAAGTCATCATGCCGGGCATCTTACCAGCGGGCTGCGACCCATCCGCTCCCGCACCGGATCCCGCGCTCAGTCCGGAATGACTGCCGTCGCCTCGATTTCGACGCGGGCGGCGTCTTCCATCAGCCCCGCCACCTGCACCGCCGTCATGACCGGGAAAGTACGGCCGATGACCTCGCGATAGGCACGGCCGAGCTGGGGATAGGCCGCAAGGTATTCGCGCTTGTCGATCACGTACCAGGTCATGCGGATGATGTGTTCCGGTCGGCCGCCGGCCTCGGCAAGAACCTCGACGATGTTCTGCAGTGCCTGTTTGGCCTGCTCGGCGAAATCGCTGCTGTGGAAGCGGCACTGGCTGTCCCAGCCGATCTGTCCGCCGATGACCACGCTGCGGCCGCGCGCGGCGATGCCGTTCGAATAGCCTTTGGGTGCGGCCCAGCCGGCGGGCTGCAGTATCTGGATACCCGACTCGGGCATGACTTCCTGCTGGCTCATCTTCAACGGAGTCTCCTTGGCATGGCTCATGGGGCGACGTTCGCGGCGGCTTCCTTGAGCAGTTCGCGGGCAATGATCAGCTTCTGCACTTCGGTGGCACCTTCATAGATTCGCAGCGCACGGATTTCGCGGTAAAGGCGCTCGACCGGCGCATCGCTGACCACCCCCAGTCCGCCGAAAATCTGCACGGCGGAATCGATCACCTGCTGCGCCGATTCCGTGGCCACCATCTTGGCCATCGCCGCTTCCCTGGTCACTGTCCGCCCCTGGTCGCGCAGCCATGCCGCGCGATACACCAGCAGGGCGGATGCATCGATGGCAGCGGCCATGTCGGCCAGCCTGGCCTGGGTCAGTTGGAAATCGGCCAGGGTGTGACTGAACATCTTGCGCGCCGTGGCGCGCTGCACCGCTTCATCGAGCGCACGCCGGGCAAAGCCCAGCGCGGCGGCGGCCACCGAGGTGCGGAAGATGTCGAGGGTGCGCATCGCCAGCTTGAAACCCTGCCCCGCCTCGCCCAGGCGCTGGCCGGCCGGGATGCGGCACTGGTTGAAGCGCAGGCGCGCCAGCGGATGCGGCGCAATGACCTCAATGCGCTCGGCGATTTCCAGCCCCGGCGTACCCGCATCGACGATAAAGGCGCTGATGCCGCG
>JANMTA010000404.1:0-5353 GCA_031389965.1 Betaproteobacteria bacterium | reverse complement strand
CACCATCAGCGGCACGGCATGCATCATTTGCATCCCGCGCAGCAAGGGGATGTCGCCGAGTGCGGCGGTTTGCGGATCGATCAGGCCATCGACGAAATACTTGAGCACCGCCGCCAGCATCGGCTGCGACGAGGCGAAGATGACGTAACCGAGAATGCTGGTGGCAAACAGCCCGGCAAAAGGCTTGACGTAGCCCAGCAGGCGGAAATAGATGGTCAGGCTGGAAGTGGCGTGCGTATCGGGCGATGGCATGGGCAGGCCGCACGGCGGATTCGGCGCTCAATATCGGCTCTGAATACTAGCATGGGCATGGTTTTTCCAGCGCGCTAGAATGCGCCGTTCAACCATGGAATCCACTCATTGCAGACCCTTTCCCACGACGCCTACCTTGCCTTGCGCGCCAATGCCACGGTGGTCGAGCGCGACCTGCATGGCGAAAAGGTATTGCTGCTGGAGGACGGCAACTATCTGAAGCTATTTCGCCGCAAGCGCCTGCTTTCTTCGGCGGCCTGGTATCCCTATGCACAGCGTTTTGCCGATAATGCACTGATACTGGAAAAGCGCGCCATCCCCTGCCCCGCGGTCATCGCGACGTACCGCATTCCAGGTATCAAGCGGGATGCCGTCCTTTATGCTCCGCTGGAAGGGAGAAGCCTGCGCCAGATCATCCGGTCAGGGGAGGGCTCATCCGAACTGCGAACAGTACTCGGACAATTCATTGCCCAACTTCACTCAGCGGGCATCTATTTTCGCTCCCTGCATCTAGGCAATATTGTCCTGTCCTCCGCCGGAAAGCCTGGACTGATAGATATTGCCGACCTGCGGGCCAAAAACGGCTCTCTCTCTCCCTACTTGAGGCGCCGAAACATGCAGCAACTCTATAAAGATCCCGACGATCAGGCATGGTTATGCGCCGACGGCTCGACCGAAGTCGAGGATGCCTATCGTTCTGCCGACGGACAAGGACAATGACCCTCCAACTCAATCATTCCCAGCCTGGAATCGAACAGCCGCTTTGTCCCATATGCAACGGCCTTGCCAGCTATGAGTACAGCGGCCGTGATCTGATGTATGGCTTGCATGCCCGCTACGACTACTTCGTATGCCCGGCCTGCGCCTGCGTGTTCCAGAATCCGATGCCGGCGATGGCAACCATCGCCTCGTTTTACCCGGACGATTACATGGTATTCGACCAGGAGAAGCGGACACGGGACATCGGTCCTTTGCGCCTCGCCTTGTTGCGCCGCATGCGCGGCTACGCTCATCTTCCCGTCACTTTTCCCTACCGCCTCGTGGCAGCCATGATTTCGCCGTTTCAACAATTGACGACGCCGGCCTGGGAGGGCGGTGGCCGGATGCTGGATGTCGGATGCGGCAATGGAAGGTTTTTGACCAGCATGCGCACTTTCGGCTGGAGTGTCGAGGGCGTCGAGTTCAGCGGAGCCGGCGTAAAGGCGGCCCGCCTGAGTGACTTGAAGGTGCATCACGGCGACCTTGCATCAGCGAACTTTGCGGACAACAGTTTCGACCTGATCACGGCGCGGCATGTCATCGAGCACATCCCGGAACCTCACCCGTTCATGGCCGAACTAACCCGCGTCTTGCGTCCGGGCGGCCGCCTCGTGATCGAAACGCCCTGCAGCAACGCGCTTGGTCGGCAATGGTTCAATACGCACTGGTATGCCAACGATGTTCCGCGTCATCTCCTGCTTTTTTCACCGGCCAATCTGGAACGCCTCGGCGCCAACCATGGCTTGCGCAAGATCGCTCTGCTACTGGAAACGACACCGAAGATTTTTCTGAACAGCCTGGATTACGTTATCGCCAATCGCGGCAAACCGTCCAAGAAAATCGCCTGGCGTCGCTTTCTCGCCCGCATCTATGTCTGGCTGGCACAGCGCCAGAAGCGCGGCGATACCATGCAGATGACTCTTGTCAAGCCGGCGGCATAGTCCGTCGAGTTCCTCGAACCCGAGATTTCACCGTGACACGCCGGATACTTTTTATTTCAAAGGGCGACGACTCGGCATCGACCCGCTATCGGGCCTTGCAGTTTTTCCCGCTGCTGCAGCATGCCGGTTACGAAGCAAACCATGCCACTGCCGCGGGCAGTCCGGCCATGTATCTTCAGGCGCTACGCCTGGCGGCGACAGCGGACATTGTCGTCGTGCTGCGGAAAACATTTCCCGGCCCCCTGCTTTGGCTGTTGCGACAACTGTCCCGCAAACTCGTATTCGATTTCGACGATGCCATTTTCTGCAACACGGACGGCACGCCATCGCCAACGCGCATGCGCCGCTTCGCCGCCATGGCATCCACATGCGACCACTTGTTCGCCGGCAACCGGTTTTTGGCGGACAAGGCTGAACGCTACAACCAGGCAGTGACCATCGTGCCCACCTGCATCGACACCGTCCGCTACGCAAGCGACCACGCCAAGCCGGAAGACAGCTTTGATCTGGTATGGATCGGCAGCCGTTCGACGCGCAAATATCTGCTTGAGGCCCTGCCCGTCCTGCGTCTTGCCGCCGTTCGCGTACCGCGTCTGCGCCTGAAAATCATCGCCGACTTCGACTTGCCCGATGCCGGCCTGCCGACCCTGGCAATCCCCTGGAGTGCAGAAACTGAAGCGCGGGAACTGGGATCCTCGCACATCGGCATTGCCCCCATGCGCGCCGACGATTGGAGTCGCGGCAAATGCGCATTGAAAGTCCTGCAGTACATGGCTGCCGGTTTGCCGGTAATTTCATCGGATGCGGGCGCCAATGCGGAGGTCGTGATACCGGGGGAGACAGGCTATCTGGCCAGAGATGATGAATCCTGGGTGGAGCGCATTGCGCTACTGGCCGCCGATGCCGCCCTGCGTGACCGGCTGGGCGCCGCCGGGCGGCGTCGCGCCAACGCCGACTATTCCATCGAACCGGGCTTCGCGCGCATGGCCGGAGTATTCGGCGCCTTGTCCTGACTGCCACCGGAAACCGGCCTGGCGATGATCACCGCATCCCCATTCGGATGCACAAAGCTCACGATCTTGCCGAGCTTCAAGCCCTCCATCCACGGCCCGATATCCGGTTCCTTGCGCGACACCTCGAGCACGACCAGATCGTACGTGCCCTGTTCCAGTCCGGAAACCAGACCGGAGCGATCTTCGGGCGCGGGCCTTTGCGTGAAGCGCCAACCTGCATAATAGGCGGCACGCGGGCTTTCGACGTAAACCCGGGGCGAGTCGTTTGCGTTCTTTGCCAGCCAGCCGCCCGCCTCGACAAAATGATGCTTTGCCGGGCCAAGCGATACAACATTCCCCGCCATGACCAGCAACACCACCATAACCATGGGAATTTTCCAGGCGGGGAATCGCTTCATCAATAACCAGAGCCCATAGCCGGTCAGAGGAGTCGCAAATGCCAATAGTAATCCTACATAACGCCCCGAAACAAACTGCAAATCCAGTACGAAGACGCAGAGAACCGACAGGTGTGCAAGAAAAGCCCAGACAAAAAGCGAGTTGCGACCAAGCAGTGTGCGTACCGGCTGAACCGAGAACGAATAAAGCAATGGCAGGATGAAAATGCCCATTTTGCCGACGAATTTCACCGGAACGATGGAGAGGGAGCCGAAGAACAAAATGATGCGCGCTTGATCCCGGGCGTACTCGATAAACGCCGGTGCCATTGCAAGCGCCTTTGCATCGAAACGTTCCAGGCTGAATCGGCCGAGATCATAAGCCAGACGGCCATGGCCCAACTTTCCGCTTACATAAAGCGCAAGCAGCGCAGCCAACCCCATCAATGGCAAACCACCGATCATTAAAAACCGCCGCCATCGTTCATCGCTCGGTGCCTCGAAAAGTTGCCACAGGATTAATGCAGGGAAAAAGGCCAGTGCTTCCGGACGGAACAATGCAGCCGTACCGAGGGATAGATGAATCGCCAGCGCCAATAGCCAGCGCGGGGTATCCGACCAACGCAATGCCAGCCAGAACGAAAGCATGACAAAGAACCAGCTACCATACTCACGCAATAACTCAGCGCGATAAGCGTTGAATCCAGGCAGCGCCAGCAGGACCAGACAAACCGGCCAGATCGCCTCCGGAAACATGCGGGAAGCACAGGTCACGAGCAGGACGCATGCTCCCGCCATAAACAATCCATTCAGGAGTTGACCGCTGACTTCCAGTCCAAGCCCGGTAATCTGTGACACCACAGCCATCAGGATTGACAGGAATGGCCAGTGGAAAGTGGCGTGCGCTGCGCTGAAACCTCCTTCCAGAAAACTTCTTGCCGTCTCGACGTAGAGCATGCCGTCGCGGTTGATCGTGCCTTGTTGGGCGGCGATCAGCGAAAGCAGCAGGCTGCCAAAGAATACCGTCGCCCGCGGGCCGATTGCCTCGAATGCGGCAGTCGAACGGAAAGGAGGTTTACCCAATTGCCGGATCATCAGCCGTTTTGATCGGCTACGTCTGATTCGTGGCTTCCTGGCGCAGAACCAATCATCTCGATACAAGTAGGCGGCATCAAATAACGATGCTGCGTGAGCCAGCGCGCCATGCCAAATGCGCCAAGGATGGCAAGCAGATCAGCTCCAAGACTGCGAAAGAACTTCCCTTTTCTTCGCTGCCAGCTCCCCGATATTCTTACTCTGGCAAGATCTTCATCGATTGCATGAAAATCTCCAACTACATCGGTACTGGTGCGGGCGTCCGCCATATCGAAAACAAGATCAGGGAACAGTTTCTTCACGCCTTCATGCGTAAACCGCCAGTAGTCGGATGGATAACCATGAAACTTCCATGCATACGGCACGGAAACATAGAGAGTTCCACCCGGCGCCAGGAGTCTGGTGATGTTGTTTGCCATGAGGAACGGTTGCGCGCAATGCTCCAGTACGCTAAGGCAAAACACGGTACCAAAACGGCGGCCAGCCAAGGCTTTATCGATTTCCTCGAATGGCAGGGTCAAATCGAGCAACAGATCAACACCCTTTCCGTCCTCCATGTCGATTCCGACATATGTCTCTTCCGGAAACATTGCTCGCAGGTTTACCGTCGAACCATAATCCTTCGCGCCGATCTCGAGAAACGGCCCACGAAACCTGGCCTTATGTTGCTTGATGAATAGTTCGTGATTCTTGAAGCCCATTTCTTCACACCGCCTTTACGAAATTGTTCTTCACCACCAGCACGTCTTCCATCACCAGATACTCCAGATCCGAGCCGAAAAACATGTTCAGGGCGTCGGTCGGCGAACAGATCATCGGTTCGCCGCGGCGGTTGAGCGAAGTGTTGAGCACCACGCCGTTGCCGGTGAGTTTTTCCAGTTCCAGCATCAGGTCATAGTAGCGCGGGTTGTACTCG
>JANMTA010000347.1:0-3100 GCA_031389965.1 Betaproteobacteria bacterium | reverse complement strand
AGGCTTCATCCTCGAAGAAGGCTTTGCGCTGGCCGACCTGGCGCGCATCGTCGAATCCATGGCGCAGGCGGCGCGCGAAGCCGGTGTTCCTGTGGTGACCGGCGACACCAAAGTGGTCGAGCGCGGCAAGGGCGACGGCGTTTTCATTACGACCACCGGCGTCGGCGTGCTGCCCGACGGGCTGGAACTCGGCGGTGCGCGGGCGCGGCCGGGCGACGTCATTCTGGTCTCGGGCTCGATGGGCGACCACGGCGTGGCGATCATGAGCAAGCGCGAGAACCTTTCCTTCGATGCGCCGATCGAATCCGACACGGCGGCGCTCAATGGCCTGATCGCCGCGATGCTGGCGACCGGCGCCGATCTGCGCTGCCTGCGCGATCCGACGCGCGGCGGGTTGGCGGCAACATTGAACGAGATCGCCGGCCAGTCCGGCGTCGGCATGATGCTCCACGAAAAGGCGATCCCGGTGAAGCAGGTGGTCGCGGCGGCCTGCGAATTCCTCGGCCTCGATCCCTTGTATGTCGCCAACGAGGGCAAATTGATCGCGATCTGCGCCGCAGCCGATGCCGAACGCCTGCTGGCCGCGATGCACGCGCATCCGCTGGGGCGCGAGGCCTCCCTGATCGGCGAGGTCACCGCCGACGACCATCACTTCGTCCAGCTCACCACGGCCTTCGGCGGCAAGCGCATCGTCGATTGGCTGGCCGGCGACCAGCTTCCGCGTATTTGCTGATGAGGATTCTCCTGCTCACCCATGCCTTCAACAGCCTGACGCAGCGGCTCGGCGCCGAGCTGCAGAAGCGCGGGCACGAAATATCCATAGAGTTCGACATCGCCGACAGCGTGGCGGAAGAAGCAGTGGCGCTGTTCCGGCCGGACCTGATCGTCGCCCCCTATCTGCGCCGCGCGATTCCCGAGTCGATCTGGAAGCACACCGTCTGCCTCATCGTCCATCCCGGCATCGTCGGCGACCGCGGGCCGTCGGCACTGGACTGGGCGCTCCAGACCGGAGCAGCCGAGTGGGGCGTCACCGTGCTGCAGGCCGAGGCCGAGATGGACGCCGGTCCGGTCTGGGCCAGTGACGTATTTCCCTTGCGCGCGGCGAAGAAGTCGAGCGTCTATCGAAATGAAGTCACGCAAGCGGCGATGCAGGCAGTGCTGCAGGCAATCGAGCGCTTTGCCGGCGGCGGGTACCGGCCGACACCGCTGGCTGCGCACGGTGACGCGCGCGGCGGGCTGCGACCGCTGATGCGGCAGGCCGATCGCGCCATCGACTGGCAGCGCAACGACACCGCCACCGTGCTGAAGAAAATCAACGCCGCCGACGGCTTTCCCGGCGTGGCCGACAGTTTGTTCGGGCAGGCCTGCCATATTTACGATGCATGGCCGGAAGCCGTGCTGCGCGGCACGGCAGACGCCAAACCAGGCGAGCTCATCGCGCGTCGCGAAACCGCCGTGCTGCGGCGGACCATCGATGCTGCAGTGTGGATCGGCCACGTCAAGCGCGCGGACAGCATCAAGCTGCCGGCCACGCTGGCCTTCGCTGTCGAATCCGCGGCGCTGCCGGAGGCGAAGCTGGACGACTGGTGGCGCGTCGGCCACGAGACCTGGCAGGACATCGCCTATGAAGAGTCCGCTGGCGTCGGTTTCCTGGGCTTCGAGTTCTACAACGGCGCCATGTCGACCTCGCAATGCGAGCGCCTGCGCCTGGCACTGGCCTGGGCCAAACAGCGTCCGGTCAGAGTATTGGTCTTGCTCGGAGGCGCCGACTTCTGGTCCAATGGCATCCATCTCAACGTGATCGAGGCGGCGAGCCTGGCTGGCGGGTCCGCGGCCGACGAATCCTGGAACAACATCAACGCGATGAACGACCTTGCGCTGGAGCTGATCGAAGCCGGTGACCAGATCACGGTGGCTGCGCTGGCCGGCAATGCCGGCGCCGGCGGCTGTTTCCTGGCGCGGGCCGCGGACTTGGTGTGGGCACGCGACGGTGTGCTGCAGAACCCGCATTACAAGAACATGGGCAATCTCTATGGTTCGGAATACTGGACCTATCTGCTGCCGCGGCGGGTGGGCGAGGAGGGTGCGCACAGCATCATGCGCAACCGCCAGCCGCTGACGGCGCAATGCGCTGTCGAGACCGGCTTCAGCGACGCCTGCCTGGCCGCAGATATGCAGACTTTCCGCATCGACGTCGCGCGTCGTGCGAAGGAGATTGCGGCCGCATCCGATCTCGCCGACCGGCTGACGGTCAAGCGTGAAACCCGGACGCGGGACGAAGCCACAAAACCGCTCGCGGCCTATCGGGCCGACGAGCTGGCGCACATGCGGCGCAACTTCTACGGCTTCGACCCGAGCTATCACGTCGCCCGCCACCATTTCGTGCGCAAGTCGCCGGCGTCGTGGACTCCGCGACATCTTGCCCGGCACCGCGACCTCGGCTGGACAGTTCCCCAATGAAGGCCCTTACGCCGCTGACGGTGCTGGTGGTCGACGACGAGCCGCGCTCGCTGGAAACACTGCGCCGCACGCTGGAGGAGGACTTCACGGTATTCACCGCGCTCTCGGCGGAAGAGGGCGAAGTCATCATGGCGCGCGAGTTCGTGCATATCGTGCTGTCCGACCAGCGCATGCCGGGCATGCAGGGCGTCGAGTTTCTGCGTCGGGTGCGCAGCCAGTGGCCCGAAACCGTGCGCCTGATCCTTTCCGGCTACACCGATGCCGAGGACATCATCGCCGGCATCAACCAGGCCGGCATCTGGCAGTACCTGCTCAAGCCCTGGCATCCGGAACAGTTGCTACTGACGCTGAAAAGCGCAGCCGAGCTGTGGCGCCTGCAACAGGACAACCAGCGCCTGTCGCTGGAACTGCGCGACAGCCCGGAACAACTGGTGCAGCAGGTCGCCGCGCGGCGCGGTCGGGTCAAGGCCCGCTCCGGCTTCGATCGACTGACCTGCGCGCCCGACAGTCCGCTGAACGGTATTTGCGAGCTGGCAAAACGCATCGCGGGACATGAACTCTCGGTGCTGGTCACAGGCGAATCCGGCACCGGCAAGGAGCTGTTGGCGCGCGCCATCCATTACGCCAGCGAACGCGCCGA
>JANMTA010000295.1:0-1613 GCA_031389965.1 Betaproteobacteria bacterium | reverse complement strand
GCGCATTTCGAGAAAGTCGGCGCGGCACTCTTGCGCCGCAAGCGCCTGGCCATCACCTACTTCGCCCGCGGCAGCGGCGAGACCACCGAGCGCGAAGTCTCACCACAGCGCCTGGTGTATTACCGCGAGAACTGGTATCTGGATGCCTGGTGCCACCTGCGCAACGACATCCGCAACTTTTCCCTCGATTCCATCAAGCAGGCCAACGTCATCGAGCGCAAGGCGCGCGAAGTCTCGCGCCGTAGCCTTGACGAAGTGCTCGGCGCCGGCTACGGCATTTTCTCCGGACGCCGCCTGCAGCACGCCAGACTGCGCTTCACGCCCAAGCGCGCGCGCTGGGTGGCGCAGGAAACCTGGCACCCGAAGCAGAAGGGCAGCTTCGATGCGGACGGCTGCTGGCTGCTCGAATTCCCCTATGCCGACCATCGCGAACTGATCATGGACATCCTCAAGTTCGGCGCCGATGTCGAAGTGCTGGCCCCGCCCGACCTGCGCCAGCGGGTTGCCGACGAAGCGGCGCGCATGACGCGCATGTATGTCGCCGCACCCAAACCGGGCCACAAGCCATAGCTCGTGGATGCATTCGGTCAATATTTAGGGCACCATGAATGCCACTTGCCGGAAAGTACCTGGCCAAAGAGCCACGCAAGCGTAGAGGGTATAAAGTAGCGCTGTCTTTTTCAAGGATCGTTGCCATGAATGCTCGCATCACGATGCAACCCGAGATTTGCCACGGCAAGCCCTGTATCCGCGGTTTGCGCTATCCCGTGGAAAACGTTCTCGAATGGCTTGCCGGCGGGATGAGCATTGATGACATTCTTGCCGACTACGAGGATCTTGAACGTGAAGACATCCTTGCCGTACTGGACTTCGCGGCACGCCTCTCGCATATCAATCGGATCGAACCCATCGGGCCGATCGCGGCGTGAAATTCCTCGTTGATGCGCAATTGCCGCGACGAATGGCCGTCTGGCTGATCGGCCACGGACACGATGCCATACATACATTGGACTTACCGCGCCGCAATCTGAGCTCGGATACCGACGTGTGTGCCATCGCCGACAGCGAAGACCGCGTCGTGGTCACCAAGGACGACGATTTTGTGCGCACGCTCCTGGTTCAGGACACCCCGCGCCGCTTGCTGCTTGTCGCCACCGGCAACATCGCCAACGATGATCTGATCGACTTGTTCGACCGGAGCCTTGCCTTGATCGTGCGCGGTTTCGAGAGCGCGCGCTTTGTCGAAATTAACCGGCAAGCGGTGATCGTGCACGGATGAGCGAGTACCAGGCGACGAGTTTCCCTGATGCAATCGCCGTCAGCTTCTGAAAGTCGGCGCTGGCGACACGGCGACCGGCGCGCCCCGGAGCAACGCTGATGCCCGCCAGCCTCGAAGGCCAGCTGGTCGTCGCGCTCTCCTCGCGCGCGCTGTTCGATTTCGAGGAGGAAAACCAGGTCTTCGAGGACCAGGACGATTCCGCCTACATGCGCCTGCAGCTTGAACGCATGGACCAGCCGGCGCGGCCCGGCGTCGCCTTCCCGCTGGTGCAGAAGCTGCTGGCCTTCAACACGCCCGAACGCCAGCGCGTGGCCGTGGTGATCCTCTCGCGCAA
>JANMTA010000136.1:0-2297 GCA_031389965.1 Betaproteobacteria bacterium | reverse complement strand
ATCCCTCATTGGCTGCGATGGGTCTGAACAACAGCGTTTCATCCGTGCGGGACGTCAGCAGAAACGAGCAAATCGATAACCATCGCTATGCGCCTGCCCCTGGCGCGGTCTACGACAATCGTCGACGCAACGACGAGCGGCTTTACCAGGCCAACGTCACTTCAGTACGCGCGGTGGCCGGAACGCCAGAGCAGCGATGCTGGGTCGAGCAGGAACGAGTCCCTCAGCAAAGCAGGATCAACGTTCCGGGAGCGATTGTCGGCGCCGTACTTGGCGGCGTACTCGGCCATCAGGTCGGTAGTGGGCGTGGCAACGATATCGCCACTGTCGGCGGCGCCGTTATAGGGGGCGCGGTCGGTGCCAACGTCGGTCGTGGGCAACAGATGGACACCCGTGACGTGCAGCGATGCGAGAACGTTTCCAGCCAATTCCGCCCCGACTACTGGGATGTTACTTACAACTTCCGGGGCCAGGAACATCGCATGCAGACGACCACTGCTCCCGGACCCACAGTGACTGTCAACGAGCAGGGAGAGCCGCGATCGTAGTTCTTGACGCGGCGGACAGAACCAAGCGGCCTTTCGGGGCCGCTTTTCTTTGGTGTGTTGGGCCATGCATTCAATTTGCACAGCATGCCAGCCATACCCGCATTTTCCGCGGGGCGAACGGGCGGTTTGCTGCCAACCCTTACCCCCCGCTCAATGCCTGGACAATGAGCAGTTCGGCGTTTTCGTCAAGCGCCTGCGCCAGGTCGCGCGCCTGCACGCCGCCGACGAAAAAGCGGATGTGCGGTCGTATCCGGTTCTGCTCGTCGATCATGCGGAAGCGGATGCCGGGGTAGAGCCGGTCGAGGTCGGCGAGCACCTCGGCCAGCGTCGCGCCGCTGGCTTCGGCCCAGCCGGCTTCGGTGTAGGAGCGCAGCGCGCTGGGGATCAGCACTTTCATCGACGGCGGGAACCGGTGTCAGAATCGGGTGGCGGATTCAGGCGGCAAGTTCGGCCGCCTCGACGGCGTAGATTTCCGGCAGGTGGCGCGCGATGCAATGCCAGGTGCGGCCTTCGTCGGCGCTTGCCCACAGTTCGCCGCTGGTGGTGCCGAAGTAAAGCCCGACCGGGTTCTGCGCGTCGGCCGTCATGGCCTGGCGCTTGACGGTCCACCAGGCCTCGGCGGGCGGCAGGCCGGCGTCCTGCCGCTGCCAGCTGGCGCCAGCATCCTGCGTGACATACACCGCCGGCTTGCCGCCGGGGCTGGTGCGCGGCCACACCGTGCTGCCGTCCATCGGAAACACCCAGGCGGTATCGGCATCGCGCGGGTGCACCACCATCGGAAAGCCGATGTCGCCGACTTCGGACGGCATGTTGCGGCCGATGCGCTGCCAGGTGGTCGCAGGGCGATCGAGGCGGTAGATGCCGCAGTGGTTCTGCTGGTAGATGCGGTCGGGCCGGCTCGGCGCCAGGCGCAGGCAATGCGGGTCGTGGAAGCTCGCATCGCTGGGGTCGAAACCTTCGACCACGTCGAGGCCGTCGATCAGCGGGTGGAAGCTCTTGCCGGCGTCGGTCGATTCATGCACGCCGCCGCCCGACATGGCGATGTAGAGGTGGGCGGCGTCGCGCGGATCGACGAGGATCGAATGCAGCTTGGGGCCGTCGGGCGTGCCGTCCTGCACGGTACCCATCCACTTGCGGTAGAGCAGGTCGTCGTTGAGGCAGGAGAAGGGCGCCCACGTCACGCCGCCGTCCTTCGAGCGGAACAGGCCCTGCGGCGAGGTGCCGGCGTACCAGACGCCCGGCTCGGCGGCATTGCCCGGCGTCAGCCAGAAGGTGTGGTCGACGGCGCGGCCCGTTTCACCGGGCTTGGCGGCGGCGAAGGCCGGCGGCTTGGCGGCCTCCTTCCAGCTGCGGCCGAGATCGGTAGAGCGGAAGATGGTCGGCCCGAGATGGCCGGTTTTCGCCGCCGCGAGAAGCGTCCGGCCGTCGCGCGGGTCGAGCCGCACATGACTGATGATGTGGCCCAGAAAATGCGGGCCGTCGACCCGCCAGCTGAAGCGTGCCGCATCGCCGTGATAGAGCCAGGCGCCCTTGCGCGTCGCCACCAGCAGGACCACGCTTTGCGCCGGGGCCTCGGCCGCCTTGGCCGGCGCCGGCGCCGTGGCTGCTGTTTGTTCCGTGTCTTGCACCATGAGTTTCCTCCTTCGTCAATTGCGGACCCCGTATGGTACGCCGCCATTGCCGCTCGCAACAACCCTGGAAGCGGCCCTCACTGCGCGTTCCATCGAGCCGGCGTACACTCTCCGGCGA
>JANMTA010000081.1:0-7190 GCA_031389965.1 Betaproteobacteria bacterium | reverse complement strand
GACGATGTGGGCGCGGGCAATGCCGAGCCGATCCATCAGGCCGACCGTATCGCCGGCCATGTCCTCCAGCGTGTAGGGCGTGCGCACCGGCAAGCCGAGTGCCGCGGCGGCCATGGCCAGCAGCAGGTTGGCGCGCTTCTTGGCCGCCACCCGCCCGGACAGGCCGCAATCGCGATTGTCGAAACGGATCACGAGGTAGCCGCGCGCCACGAGTGCCTGGCAAAAGGAATCGGGCCAGCCCGTGAGCTGCATGCCGAGTCCCATGATCAGCACAACGACCGGCTGTGCCGGATCGCCCAGCGACTCGTATTCGATGTGCAGCGGCGCGGTACTCATGCTCGATGCAGCGCCGCGCGGGCGACCGCTTTACGTCGCGGCGGCTTGCTCACGACGGCGACGGTTTTGCGCCGCGGCGTCTTGATGGCAGCCGTGCGCGGCTTGCGCCGCGTCGGCGGACGCACCAGCGCCAGGTACTCCTGAAAGCTGTCGCGCAGGCACTGGGCAAAGACTTCGGGATCAGGCAACTGCTCGTAACAGGCGGTGAAGGAGATGACGATCATTTCGCTGTAACTGGTGACGGAGAACACCAAACCCATGCCATCGGAAATCGGCATGATCGCCGATAAATACCTCAGGCGCGCGCCATGCAGATAGAGCGGCACTTGCGGGCCGGGCACGTTGGTGATGGCGCAGTTGGCCAGCGGCGCCCAGTTGCCGAGCAGGGCCGATGCCGAGCGCAGCATCTTGCTGGTGACGGCGATCGCCGCCGACGGCGCGTGCTCGGCCAGGTCGACCAGTTCGCGCGCGCTGACCGCCTGCGCCATGACTTCCGACGAGGAACTGAGCGCCTGGATCGCCACCAGGCGCTCGACCGGGCCGGCGATATCGGTGCCGAGGCCCAGGCGCACCCAGGAAAACCTCGCCGGGCCGCTGGCAGCGCCGGCTTTGCCACCCATCGCGCGCACGGCGACCGGCGCCGCCGCGACCAGGCTTTCCTCGGGCAACTCGCCTTGCAGCTCGAGGTAACGGCGCAGCCCGCCAGCGCAAACCGCGAGGACAACGTCATTGACCGTGGCGCCGTCGGCGAGGCCGCGGATGGCCCTGAAATCCTGCAGCGCAAAGCGCCGCGTCTCGAACACGCGATGCGGCGAAACCTCGCTGTTGAAGCGCGTCAGCGGGAACTCCTGCGGCCGGCCGAGAAATTCGCCGGCGAAGGTTCGTGCGGCAGATTTCACCGTCGCCCAGCTGCGCGTCAAGGGCTGCGCCATGCGCAAGGGGAAAGTCGCGACATTGAAACCGGCGCGCAGCAGCAGCCCGAGACTGCCCGGCGCCGCTTCGGGGAACCAGGGCGTGGGCGGTGCCGGCGGCGGCACATCCGCCGCGATGTCATGCAGCAGCGTGGTGATTTCGTTGCCGCGCGCGACATCGATCGCGGCATGGTGAATTTTCAGCAGCACGGCGAAACTGCCCACCGGCAGGTCGAGAAAACTGTCCAGACCCTCGATCACATACATCTCCCACAGCGGGCGCTGCAGGTCGAGCGGGCGGGCGTGGATACGCGCGGCCTGGATGCAGAACTGGCGCCAGTCGCCGGGCTTGGGCAGGGCGAGGTGGCGCACGTGGTACTCGATGTCGAAACTCTCGTCCTCGATCCAGTACGGGTAATCGAGGTCAAGCGGTACGCGCAGGATTTTCTCGCGGAAGATCGACAGCTGGCCAAGGCGACTTTCGACATGCGCCAGTATCTGCTTGAAGCGCACCATGCCACCCGGCGCGGTGGACTGGTCGTAGATGTGCAGCAGCGTGACGTTGGAATTGGCGTGGGCGCTGTCCGAATAAATGTAGGCGGCATCGTGTTCGCTGAGTTGTCGCATGCGGGTCTTTCGGTGATGAATTCAGGCAACCGGTGATTGTGCGTCATTGTGCGCTTCATGCGCCGGCCCCGAGCTCAGGCGCCACACGCGGCCGAGCAGGCCGTGGGCCCGGAACGGCTGCCAGGCGCCTTCCGGCTGCGCCAGGCGGTCGGCGACGATGGCCAGCACGATGCCGTTGAAGCCCAGCCCGAGGTGGCTGCCGGGCACCTGGATGTTCTCGTGAAAGGCCGGGTCGCCGTCTATGGTCGCCTCCTGCGGTGGCACCACGCCATCGCCCAGCGAATACAGGCAACTGGTCGGAATCTGCAGCCGGCGCTGCTCGCGCAGGGTCTTGGCGCGCGGCTGCATGACGTGGGCCGCCGCTCCGAGGCGATGCGCTACCAGGCGGTAAAGCGCCTTGATGGCGGGCGGCGACTGGCTGCCGATGGCATCGACGCTGACCGGGCTGCCCAGGGTGATGATGGAGCGCACGCATTCGAGCGTGCTCTCGGCGCCGTAGAGCGAAAACACGCCGCCCAGGCTCCAGCCGACCAGGCTCACCTTGCGCCCGGTGACGTGATGCAGGTAGCGGATCTTCTGCGGCAGGGCGCTGGCGTGCTTGCTGCGAAAGCCGAGGTTGCGCCCCAGGCCCCAGGTGTGCACTTCATAGCCCTTGCGTTGCAGGAAGATCTTCAGGGCGATCAGCGACTTTTCGTCGGCCATGAAGCCGGGCAGGAGCAGCACCGGATGACCGTCGCCGCGCGGTGCTTGCAGCAGCAGCGGCAAGGACGCCGGCAGCAGCGCCATTTCGAGCAGGGCACGCGGCTCCAGCATCGAATTCAGCGCGTGGGGCTTGCCCACGTGGGGATGACGAATGACGGCGCGACTATCGGGCATGGGGGTTTCCTTGCTCGCTGACGCGCTGGCGAACGGCTTTGCCGCGACTGGCGGCAGGCTTCGCGACCGCCGTGCGCCGTGCTGCGGGCGCCGACTTCTGTATATGCCGCTGCAGTTCATCAAAGGCCGCGAGAAAATCGTCGGCCAGCGCACGCGGGTCGGGCACCGCGTTGCGCGCGACGACGAAGCCGAAGAAGAGCGTACCGGCATAGTCGATCAGCGTGATGTTCACGCCGACGCCATGCTCGACGATGGACAGCGGCCAGTAGCCGACCATGCGCAGGCCGCCGACATACAGCGGCACGGGCGGACCGGGCACGTTCGAGACCAGCACGTTGGCCAGCACCGGCAAGGCATCGACCACGCGGCTGCGGCCATAGAGCGAGGCCAGCGCACCGAGCAGCCAGGGCGCGCCGAGCAGCGGGATGTCGGTGGGGATCACTGACTTCGCGCCGCGCACCACCGCCTTGGTGGCGCCGGAAGAATCGCGGATCGCCTGCAGGCGCTTGACCGGATCGGCGACATGGGTGGCCAGGCTGACCAGGCTCAGCGTGGCCTGGGTGCGCATTTCCGTATTGCCCGGTTCGCGCAGCGAGATCGGCATCGCGGCGATCAGCGACTTGCGCGGAATCGAGGCAGTGCGCTTCAGGTAGCGCCGCAGCGCGCCGCTGCACAGCGCGAGGACGACGTCATTGACCGTGGCGTCGTTGGCGGCGGCGATAGCCTTGAGCTCGGCGCGCGGCACCGCCGCCGTGGCGAAACCGCGCCCGGGCGTGATGGCGACGTTGAATGCGGTGCGCGGGCCGAAGGAGACGCTGCGCCGCAGCTCACTCAGGCTCGGTGCATCTTCCGTGCCTGCCGCGCCGCGCGACTTGCCGGCGGAACCACTGACGGAACTTGTGACGGAACTTGTGACGGAACTGCGGACCGAATTGCCGACAATCGCGGCCAGGGTGCGCACCGCGCCGGGCAGTTCGCGCACCAGCTTGATGTATTGCGCGGCATCGTGGCGCAAGGCAGCGGCGGCGAGCGCCAGCGTTCCCGGCTTGTCGTCGCCGCCGTCGCGCACCCTGCGCACCGCTTTCGGCCGCGGCGCCGGATCGGGCGAGGTGTCGAACAGCGCGCCGGCCAGCGCCACGCCGGCCTGGCCGTCGAGCATGGCGTGGTGGATCTTGAAGTAGTAGGCCCTGGCGCCGCCCTCGATGCCGTCGAAGACATGGATCATCCACAGCGGGCGCGAACGGTCGAGCACCCCGGCATGCAGGTCGGCGACCACGGCTTCGAGCTGCGCCCAGTTGCCGGGCGCCGGCAGGCGGACGCGACGGACGTGGTAATCGAGATCGACCTCGCCCTGCAGCCAGACCGGGTTCGCCAGATCCAGCGGCAAGGTCGCCAGACGACGGCGCAGCATCGGCACCATGCGGCTCTCCATCATGCGCCGCACGACGCTGAAAAAGTTACCGCGGTAGCCGGCCGGCGTCGCGAACAGATGCAGCGAGCCGACATGCATCGGCGTCGCCGCGGTTTCGAGATTGAGGAAGGCCCCATCGACACCGCTCAGCAGTTCCATTTCCGACTCGTTTGGACCCCTCCCGCTCATGCTCGTCCCTGTCATGACTGCAAAGTTCCCTCGGGCCCGTCACAGGACCGACGTCTGAGCTTATGCCCCTTGCATTCCCTCCAGATCGCGCCAGAGACACTTGTTGCCCTTGCTCTCCTTGCCAATTTCTGCCAGCACGCGCGCATGATCGGCGAGTTCGGCTTCGCTGGCACGCAGCACCACCAGCGGCGGACGCTGGCGCGTGCCGCCCGCCGAGTAGTCGATAGGTGGGCTGTCGAACTCGATTTCCAGCGAATTCTGGCCGCGGGTCATGGCCAGGTAAACCTCGGCCAGCAATTCGGCATCGAGCAGCGCACCATGCTGCTGGCGGCCGGAATTGTCCACGCCGAATTCGACACACAGCGCGTTGAGGTTGTTCTTCTTGCCGGGGCGCATCTCGCGCGCCATGCGCAAGGTATCGATCACGTCGCTGCAGAGCTGGTCGATGTTCTCCATCTGCAACAGCCCCAGCTCGTTGTTGAGAAAGCCAAGGTCGAAGGCGGCATTGTGGATCACCAGTTCGGCGCCGCGAATGAACTCGATGAAGTCGGCGACGATCTCGGCGAACTTCGGCTTGTCGGCAAGAAATTCGTTGGTCAGGCCGTGAATCTCGATCGCACCCTGGGGAACCTCCCGGCCGGGATTGATGTAGGCGTGGAAGCGCTGCCCGGTGAGCTGACGCCCGCGCAGTTCGACGCAGCCGATTTCGATGACGCGGTCGCCGCTGCGGAAATCCAGCCCGGTGGTTTCGGTATCCAGAATTACCTTGCGCAATTGATTCAGCCTCCGTTGCGGACCAGATCGACGCCGCGCCGCGCCAACTCGTCGGCGCGTTCATTCTCGGCATGGCCGGCATGGCCCTTGACCCAGATCCATTCTATTTTGTGCTGCGCCGCGAGGCGGTCCATTTCGCGCCACAGGTCCTCATTCTTCACCGGCTGCTTGCCGGCGGTTTTCCAGCCGCGCCGCTTCCAGCCGTGGATCCATTCGCTGATGCCCTTCTGCACATACTGCGAATCGGTATGCACGCGCGCCTGCACCGTACCTTTGAGGGCGCGCAAGGCCTCGATCACCGCCATCATTTCCATGCGGTTGTTGGTGGTCAGCGCCTCGCCGCCGAACAACTCCTTTTCGCTGTCGCCCTTGCGCAATATCGCACCCCAGCCGCCGGGACCGGGATTGCCGCTGCAGGCACCGTCGGTAAAGATTTCTATCATTGATCCACTCTTTGTGTAACGGTTACCAGGGCCTTGGCGCGGGCCATGCGATCGCTCCAGCTCGGCGTGATCAGGCGCATGCCGTGCTGGCGCTTGATCGCCTGCACGATGTACACGGCGCCGGCGATCGGCCACCAGCGGTCGCCCGCGGCATCCATGAACTGGAAGCGGCGCAGCCATTTCTCCTGGGTCACGGCGGGCGCGTAACAGCCGAAGGCGCCGGCCTGCATCTCGAAGCCGAGCAGGGAAAACCAGTCTTTCAGGCGCGGCACGGAGAGATACGCCCCGCGCCAGGGCGGCAGCGCCTCCCTCCGCGACAGCTTGCGCCGCGCGCCCCACAGGCTGAAGGGATTGAAGCCAGTGACGATCACATGGCCCTCGGGCACCAGCACCCGTTCAACCTCGCGCAGCACCTGGTGCGGATTGGCGTCGAACTCCAGCGTGTGCGGCATCACCACCAGATCGATGCTGTTGGCGGCAAAGGGCAGGTAATGCAGGTCGGAACGCACTTCCGACATGCCGTCGTAGCGCCCGTCGTCGCAGCGAAAGCGCAGCGGCATGCGGTTGGCACGCAGGAAGTCGTGGGTCGGCAGCGAGAGCTGCACCGCATTGAAGCCGAAAATGTCGGCCACCAGCAGATCGTGCTTCTGCTGCTCCCAATTGAGCACATACTGGCCGGATGGCGTGTTCAGCCAGTCTTCGAATCCCTGAATTGACATTGCGCCCCGTTTGGAGAAAATTCCCGAATGACTGAAATACTTGCCCTGCCCGCTTTCGACGACAACTACATCTGGCTGCTGCGCGCCGGAGGCTGCGTCGCGGTGGTTGACCCCGGCGATGCCGTTCCCGTGCTGGGGCATCTGGCGAAAACCGGCGACCGCCTCTGTGCCATCCTCGCCACCCACCACCACGGCGACCACATTGGCGGCATTGCTGAACTGCTCGCCCGGTTTCCAGTCCCTTTATACGGCCCGGCACTGGAGAGCATCCCCGGCGTGACGCATCCGCTGGCCGGCGGCGAACGCATAAAACTGCCCGAAATCGACGTCGAATTCGACATCATCGCCGTGCCCGGACATACCCGCGGCCACATCGCCTATTATGGCCCAAGTCTCGCCGGGCACGGCGCGCTCTTCTGCGGCGATACGCTGTTCGGCGCCGGCTGCGGGCGGCTGTTCGAGGGCACGCCGGCGCAGATGCAGGATTCCCTGTCCAGACTCGCCGTATTGCCGGCGCCGACTTTTGTGTACTGCGCCCACGAATACACCCAGAGCAATTTGCGTTTTGCCCAGGCCGTCGAGCCGGGCAGCATCGCCGTGCAGCAGCGCAGCGAAAAGGTGGCAAAGGATCGCGCCGCGGGTCGCGCCACGATCCCCACCAGCATCGGGCTTGAACTCGAAACCAATCCCTTCCTGCGCTGGGATGCGCCTGCCGTGCGTGCCGCGGCGGCCAGCCGCCTGGGACATGTTCCGGCGGACGCAGTGGAAACCTTCACCACCATTCGCGAGTGGAAGAACCGCTTTTGAGCACGGCCTGAGAGGTTTCGGCTCTGAACTCATGACGACACGACGCACCTTCATCAAGACCCTTGCGGCAGTTCCGCCGCTGCTGTCCTTCCGCCGC
>JANMTA010000372.1:0-4521 GCA_031389965.1 Betaproteobacteria bacterium | reverse complement strand
GCGATCGCGGGCTTTTTGATGTCCGCGCAGGAGGCGCGGACGGTATCCCCGGTGGAATTGGTGGATCAAGAACAGACCGGAGCGCAACGCGGTTTACAAGGCCGCCGCAAAGCGATAGCCGTGTCGCCAGCGCCGACTTTCAAAACGTCCATAAATTTAATTCGACTCCGAGGTAGACCGCCTTTCCGGACACATTTGAAGCTAGACAATATCTTTGGAGGTGTCGAATGGGAAAGACCGTCAGGATCCACCCGCTGAAGGCAAAGCCTCAGGACCAGGTGCGCTGAACCCCTGCGGGGCCGGAATCAGGCCTGCCCTTTGTTGCAGGCCCAGAACTGGTACATCGCGGCGAAAAAATCCGGGTTGCGCTGCTCGAAGTCGTTCCAGAGATCGAGATTCGTCAGCGCATCCTTTTCGGGGCAGGCGGCGCGGAACCTGGTCAGCGCCGCCGGCTCAAGATCGAAGCCGATAAAACGCAGGCCCGCGTCGTCAAGCAGGCGCGCGATCCCGGGAATCGTATAGCGATGTTCCTGCACATGAAACAGCAAATCCCGGCACTCGCTCATCGAGTAGAAATCGGCGAAATCAACGACATTCCTTTCCGGCGCCCCTTGCGGCAGCAGCATCAGTTGCTGGCGGATGCTGCGGATACCGTCAGGATCGGCGGCAGCGCCCGATTCGGCAATGCGCTCGCGCACGGCGACCACCGCGCCGCGCGCCGCTTCGCTGTAGAGCCCCAGTCTGATCATTCCGTCGTCTTTCATCAGCCGGCAGAGCACCTTCAGGCCGGCGCCGGGGTCGCCCATGTGGTGCAGCACGCCGGACGAATCGATATAGTCGAAGCGACGATCAAGCATGTCCAGCCGCAGGATGTCGGCCTGGGCGAAACGGATATCCGCGATGCCGGTCTCGCACGCCTTGCGCATGCCGAAGGCCAGACTGGAGATACTGAGATCCACGGCGAGCAGTCTGGCGCCTGCGATCTGCGACGCAGTTTCGATGGCCTGACGCCCGGTGCCACATCCCGCGATCAGGACCTCCGTGATTTCATCGCCACCGCGTCGAGCATCGCCGCGACCGGTCCGTGCCGCAAGCCACGCGGCAAGGGAGACCGGTTTCGCCGCCAAGGCAGGCATCGTCCAACGCGGGTAGGGGTTCTCCTCGTACTGCCGGCGAACCTTGCGCGAGATTTCGTCGTCGATCGGGGTGAGTTGCTCAATGGCGTCCCCCAGGGCGGCTTCCACCAACGGCTCGCCGATCTGCTGTGTCAGCAGCGCTTCGACCGGCGCACAGCGCAATTTGCCGTCCGCCAGACCGCCGGCATTGGCCAGCGTATGCAAGGGGTAATAGCTTGCGACGGCGGCCAGCCACGCATCGGGAATTTCCACGCCGGCAGCGAGTGCGGCTTCCAGCCTGCTGCGCAGCGCATCGACTTCGGCGATTTCTTCCGGCAGGCAGGGATAGACATATTCGTTGATGAAGCACTGCCGCGCCAGCGCACAATGGAACACCAGATTCGTTGCCGCGTCTTCGCGGACGGCCTGTTGCAGCAGGCATCGACGCAGCGTGACGAGAAGACGCTCGATGGCAATATCGGTGACCGGCGTCGTCTCCAGCAGCGCGGCCAGCAAAGCATCGTCCCAGGGGCGCGCGTGCGACGACGGCGAGACATCGAGCGCAAGGCGCTCGGGCCAGGAGGTTTCGACCCGGTCGAGCAAGGATCGGAACGCCGGGCGCGCATACAGGCGGCCGCGCAGCACATGCGCAACCGACTCCGGACGGAAGCGGGATGAACCGAGGAGACGAAGGGTCAGCGCCTCCACTTCCGGGTCATAGTCGACTTCCGTCAGCCGGCCGCTGCGCAGGCACATGACGAAGCCTTCCTCGGCCGCGGCCGACGGCGGGTCGCTACGCAGGGCCAGCCTGAAACTGGCCAGCGCATCGCGCACTCGCCCCAGGCGCAACAGCACCGATCCCCTCGCCGCCAGGACCCCACAGTGGGCCGGCGAAAGCGCCAGGCCCCGGTCGAGCAGTTGTAGCGCCCCGGACAAGTCTTCATCCGCCGTGCAGCACAGGGCGAGATTGAGCAAAGCCTCTACGTTGCCGGGTTCGGCGGCGAGGAGCTTTTCGCACCACAGGCGCCCCTCGCCAAGGCGGCCCTGCTCGATCAGGACCGCCGCCAGATTGGTCATGACCGAAACACGCCCAGGAACCAGCGCATCGGCGGCGCGGTAGAGCGCTTCGGCCTGCGCCAGACGCCCCGCCTGCTGTGCCTCGAGTGCGGCCAGAAAATGCTGCCGCGCTTGTTCAAAAGCATCCATCGCTACATTCTCCCCTTATGGCCTGCTTCGCATAGTCTGCCCTACAATGAGACGGCAATTTTGCAGGCTACCGCCGCAGCATGAAATGCAAACACCATCGGAACGAGCTTGTTCGCGAACACCCTCTTGCAATTGCGCGTCGCTTCGTTCGTCGTGATCAACTTACGGTAGGACTTCCACCTGCAAGAGTGCACCCATGCCGGGCGCACCCAAATAAAAAGCCCGCGATTACGGGCTTTTGTCCACAGAAACCGGGGGTAACTCAGGTCGTCAGTTCAAGCCGGCGCTCGATGCGCTCAAGACGCTCGTTTAAGCCGTCCGCCGTAAGCTGTTGCGAGGCATCGGCGGCCGCCAAGTGGCCTAGGGAAGCGCTGATTAAGTACCAAATCGTCATTCCGGCGAACGCCGGAATCCAGAAGAATCATGGCACTGGACACCGGCGTTCGCCGGTGTGACGGCTTATTCAGCGCTTCCCTAGGTGCTGAATGATTGACGCCTGGCCGGCTTCCAGATTGCTGGTTCGCCGGATCAGTTCATCCAGCTTTCGATTGATGTTGTCCTGTCCCGCCTGAAATCGCTTCAGGTGTTCCAGAATCAGATTTTCAACGGTGTCGGTCATGGCCTGCTGCTCCTTTGGTCAAAGTGTAGCGTAAAAGCATTTCGCATGCGAAACCTCAATAATCAAGAGCCCGGCGCGAAAAAATCACTTCCTGGCGGTGCAAGCCGCGATGGGAAGAAACCAAGACCCGATGAAGAAAATCTTCCGCGCCGTATTGCGCAGAAGTGGAAGCGCCGCTTCAGCCTTCGCGGTTTTCCGGGTTGCTGGAGACAAAGCCGTCTCGGCGGTCTTGCGTACTCCCTCGATCGGCATTTTTGATGCAAAAAAAAAACGGACGCCGAAGCGTCCGTTTTATCTTCAAAACTGACTAAGTCAGATTAGAAGCTGTGGGCCATGCCCACGTCGAAGCCCTTGACGCCGTAGCCAGTTCCCTGGCTGTTGGCAGCCGGGCTGATCTGGAAAGCAGTAGCGTTGCCGTTCTTGATCTTGCCATAGTTGGCATAGAAGTTGGTGCGCTTGGACAGGTTGTACTGAACGCCCAGACCGTACTTCTTGGCCTTGGAATCGCCGACGACCTCGTCATCCTCGGTCTGGCCGTAGGTGACCTTGCCGACCATTTTGCCGAAGGGGATCGAGGCCGAGATGAACCAGGAATCGACGTCTGCATCAGGGTTGGCAGGATTGCGGCCATCAAGCTTCAGATTGTCCCACAGAGCGGCAACCTTGACCATGCCGAAGTCGTAGGAACCAGCGATGGTCATGACGGTGATGTCATCTATCGTAGCGGCAGAGCCAGCAGCAACCGGGGCCGCACCCTGTACAAAGGTCAGGGGATTGTCCAACCTACCAGCGACAGCGCCTTGGCCACCCGACTTGAACGTGACGCGCTCCCAGTCGAGGTCGACGCTGATCGGGCCGTTGCCGTAGGTGAGCTTGATGGTGTTCAGCTTGGCGTCGCCGTCGTTGCCGGTGTTACCCGCAACCCTCGGCGCCCCAACCGACGCTCCCGAACCTTCCTGGGTAGCCAGTCCCAGCGGGTTTGAACCGCCGATGTGAGTAGCATAGGCCAGAGTCAGGTCAAAGCCGCCAAATTTCGGCGAGATGTAGGCAATCGCATTCTCGGCACGATCGACCTGGGCGGTCATCTGGGTGAAGTTGCCCACGTTGCCGCCGCCGAACGCATCGTACTTGTTGAAGACGCCGTAGCGAACGCCGTCCAGCCTGCCGCCAACAAGCGTACCCCACTTGTCGTTGGTCAGGCCGACGTAGGAGTTACGCATCCACCACGTCGCGGTGTTGCCACCAGCGACGGCGGAAGTAGCACTTGCGTCCAGGCCCATGCCGAATTCCATCTGGAAGATGGCCTTCAGACCGTTGCCGAGATCTTCCGAACCCTTGAAGCCGATGCGGGAGCCCGCGCCGAGACCGGACGCAAATTCGTTCTTGCGATCGCGATCGGGAGAGGCACCGTTGTCGCCACTGCGGCTCATGTAACCGTAGTCAGCGCGACCGTAGATGGTCACGTTGGACTGCGCGAAGGCCGGTGCGGCCGAGATGGCAGCGATAGCAACCGCGATTAGTTTCTTTTGCATAGATTTCTCCAAAAAGAGAGTTGGTTATAAACAGTTTGCAATGACACCA
>JANMTA010000371.1:0-1728 GCA_031389965.1 Betaproteobacteria bacterium | reverse complement strand
CGAGAGCCGGAACCTTGGTTCCATGCTTTGGGTCGAGCATCCTCCTGGCTTCCTTTTCATCCAGTCCCAGTCGGCGCGCAAGATCTGCCTTCGACACGTTCTGCTCCTGCATCGCAACGTAAAGCGCCGCTTTCATTGCTGTACCGACCGGAAGACACACAAGATGCTCCCCGCGTCCCCAGGCCATGCCGAGCCAAACAAGGGCTGTTTGCGATTTGTGTAACGCTGCAGATAATCCCGATCAAGAAGCGCTTGACTATACGCACGTTTATACATATATTTATTCCATGCGCTACACGCACGATCCGAAAAAACGAGCCGCGAACTTGAGGAAGCACGGCTACGACTTCAAGGATGTGCCGCAAGTGATCGAGGCTGATCGCACGGTAACTTTTGAGGATCGGCGCTTTGACTATGACGAGCAGCGTTTTATCACGTTGGGCATGTTGCGCGAGGATGTGGTGGTGATTGCCACTGCCGAGACGGATGAAGAAATCCGGGTGATTTCGATGCGAAGGGCTGAGCAAAATGAAGAAGAAATCTACTACGGCAACGTTTAACGAAAACGCGCCCATCACTCAAGGCGACATCGATACTGGCAAGCTTGTGCTGCGCAAGCGCACGGCCGGTGGCGGCGTGGTGCTACCCAAAAAGCGCGTCACGCTATATCTTGATGCAACGCTTGTGGAGCGGTTCAAGGGCATGGCCGGTGATCGCGGGTATCAGACACTGATCAATGAGACGTTGAAGACTTCGCTTCACCAGGCCGACATCGAGACGACAATCCGCAAGGTTATCCGCGAGGAATTAAAAGGCCGCAAAGCCGCCTAGCCAAAGCTGCGGATTCAAGTCTGAATTGCCAGGGCGAACTGGCGTTGAGAAAAAAGTCGGCGCTGGCGGTACGGCGGTCTGGATTCAGATCGGCGTTGCGGCGGCCAAAGCAAGATAGCGGGCCTCGAAAATCTCGCCCGGCAGCGGTTTGCTGAACAGGAAGCCCTGCATTTCGTCGCAGTTGAGCAAGTGCAGCAGACGTTGTTGCTCCTCGGTTTCAACGCCCTCCGCCACCACCTTGAGCTTCAGCGAGTGCGCCAGACTGATGATGGTGGACACCAGCGCCAGGCCTTGCGGCCCGGCGGTCATGTCGATCACGAAGGAGCGGTCGATTTTCAGCGTGTGCACCGGCAGCCTCGCGAGGTAGCTGAGCGACGAGAAGCCGGTGCCGAAGTCGTCGATGGCGATGCTGATGCCCATGGCGCGGATCGCCTGCAGGCTGGCGATGTTGTAGTTGACGTCTTCCATGATGACGCTTTCAGTGATTTCCAGTTCCAGCCCGGCCGCCGCCTGCGGGTCGATGCCGATGACCTGTCCGACCTCGTCGATGAAGCCGTGGTTGCGCAGTTGCAGCGGCGAGACATTGACCGCGATGCGCACGGCGGGCAAACCTGCGTTGCGCCAGCGCAAATAGTCTGCGATGGCCTGACGCAGCGCCCAGCGCCCGACCTCGTAGATCAGTCCGGTTTCTTCCAGAATCGGAATGAAGCGGCCGGGCGGTACCAGGCCGGTACGCGGATCGTTCCAGCGGATCAGCGCCTCGGCGCTGGTGAGCTTGCCGCTGGTGAGGTTAACCTTGGGCTGGTAATGCAGGACGAACTCATTGTTGTCGAGCGCCTGGCGCAACTGGTTCTCCAGGGTGAGCTTGCCGGCAACTGCGGCAGTCATCTTCTGCGT
>JANMTA010000566.1:0-1865 GCA_031389965.1 Betaproteobacteria bacterium | reverse complement strand
GTCGCTGACGAAGCTGCCGCCGGCGCCGGCCGCGCTCTCGCTGCCGACCTCCTCGTGGTCGAACAGGGCTGCGACACAGGTCGCCACCGGCGCCTCTGCGGCCATCAGCGCCGTCAGCGCGGCATGGCAGGAGGCCAGGTTATCGAGCTGGCTGTCTGCAATGAATTCCTCGTCCGCACCCCACAGGCAACCCGGCTGCACGTCGCAGACCGCCAGCTCCCAGCTCAACAGGTCCGCCGCCGCGCCCTGCGCAGCTCCGGCCAGCAGCTTGCGCAGGCGCGCTTGCGCATCTTCCCCCTCACCCAACTGACCCAGGATCAGCGGCAGTTCGGTCTGCTTGTTGAGTTTCAAGCCCTGCTCATTCACCTCGCGATTCATGTGGATCGCCAGGTTGGGCAGCCGCAGCAGCGGCTGTTCGAAGCGCATCAGCCGCGTCTGCGGCCCCGCCGCCGTGCGCATTACCACGCGCCCGGCCAGGCTCAGGTCGCGGTCCGTAAACGTGGCCAGAATCGGCCCGCCATACACTTCCACCCCCAGGCGCAACAGGCCGTCCGCAGCCATGGCGGCGCGCGGCTTGAGCCGCAGTCCCGGCGAATCGGTATGCGCGCCGACAATGCGGAAGCCGCTTTCCGCCAGCGGCCGGCTGCCCGCCACGAAGGCGATCAACGACGCACCGCCGCGCACTGCGTAATAGCGCTTGCCCGCCGCCAGTTGCCAGCGTTCGCCCTCCTCCAGCCGGATGAAGCCCTGCGCCAGCAGGCGCTGCTCCGCGCTTGCCACCGCGTGCCACGGGCTGGGGCTGGCGTCGATGAAGTCGATCAGGTCAAGGGCGGTCTGGCGGGATTCGGTGGGCAGGGGCATGGCTGACAGGGAAGGAAACAAGACAGGTGAACGATACAAGACAGATGAAGGGAACAAGACCTCCAGGAAAGCCCGCTGGCAGGACGGCCTGGCTGCGGCTGCGGTCCATCCCGACAAACCTCAGCGCCGCCTTACCCGCCACGCGGCACCGGGGCCTCGGTCGCCGTGGTGCCGGCGCCGACTTTCGGGTGCGTCGCGCGTACCGGTGCGGCCGGCCGGGTCCTGATCGCAGCCGCCGTCGCGCTGTGCCCGTTGTTTGCCGCCAGTGCTGCCGGGGTCAGGCCGCTCACCGTCCGCAGCCGCGGGTTGGCCCCGTTTTGCAGAAGCAGTTCGGCCATGGACATCTGGCCGGTCGCTGCGGCTATATGCAGTGGCGTGTGGCCACTGACATCGGCAAGATTGATGTTGGCACCCTTGGTGACAAGGACTCCCGCCACGTCGATGGCGCCGACGACGACGGCGCCATGCAGCGGCGCCATGCCGTTCAGATCCCGGGCATCGATGCTGCATCCGGCTTCGATCAGCAGGCTCGCCGCGCTCGCCTGCCGGTGGAAGGCGGCGATGAACACGGCGCTGCGCTTGAGGGCGTCGGTGGCATTGATGTCGGCGCCGAGCTCGATGGCATCCATGATCCTGGCGCCGTCGCCCTCGGCAGCGGCGACAAACAGTTGCGCATCATCCGCAGCAAGCCCCACAGGCCTGTAGGCATGCGTCACGGCCGCGCCCGGCGTGGCTGAGCCCGCGCCCGCGGCAGGCGCGCCGGATTCGCCGCAGCCGGCCAGCCCGGCAAGCGCAGCGGCCAGGCACAATGATTTCAGGGACATCGAATGCGTGGAAAATTTGGTCATGGGCTTGGTCTGTGGATGGTACACCAGCACGGAGTGTACGACGACAGCAGGCGTGCTGTTGCGGCCGCCGGGCGGCAAGGGCCTTCCCTACCCCGGCGCCTACTCCTTCGGCGGCGCCAGCTCCGGATACTCCTGCGCCAGCGTTGCGCCATCCTG
>JANMTA010000556.1:0-2163 GCA_031389965.1 Betaproteobacteria bacterium | reverse complement strand
GCCACCTCGCCCGAGGGACGCCCGCAACTGATGGCGCCGGCTCCTTTGCAAGGCTTCAGCGCCGTCTATTCCGAGTTCGACATGCACCTGCAGTTGGTGACCGCGACGGACTCCCCTGCCTGCCCGGAAGCGGAATGCGTTGCAGATCGGGCTTTTGACCAGCGCATTCTTGCGCTTGGGCGGCGCCTTGCCGATATCGCCTTTCGCCAGCATGCCGACCTGTATTTGCGCTTCCCGCGTTTCGAATTCATCGTTGCCGACAAAGTTGACCCAGGCGCGGCTTCCAGTGCCGCGGGGACGGTGATTCTTTATCGCGGCCTGCAGCGCATGAATCTTGACGATGCAGTGCTGGCCTTTGTACTGGCGCGGGAAATGAGTCATGTGATTGCCGGTCATCACGAAGAGAACGTTGCCGCCAGCATTCTGGTTGCGGTGGCTGCGCAGATCCTGTTTCCCGTGCTGAATATCGGGGGGCTTTTTGCCGGCGGCGCAGCGAGCGCTGCTGCCGGTTCCGCCGCCAGTTCCGCCGTGGGGGCAACGGCGGTGACTTCGGCCGCATCATTTCTCGGTTCGCGCGCGCTGCGTGCCAGTTATCGTCCGCAGCAGACACGCGAGGCCGACGTAATGGCCATGAAGCTTTTGGTGGCCTCAGGGTGGGATGGCCTTGAGGTGAGCGAAAAGCTGGAATCCCTGCGCCCGAGCCTGTCTGACGAGACGACCTGGACCCGGGAACTGCGGGAATCCGCGCAGAGCATCGCCAGCATGATGCAGGGGCCGCCTCTCCCGGAATCGGATGAAGCGAGGGGTCAGATCGTCCCCGGGTTGCCGTTCGACCTGCCGCCGCCCATGGTCAGCAAGCCGTTCTGAAGCCTCACGCGGTCGCCGCGTTGCCAGACGGGTACTGATTCGCTGCTGAAGGTCCGCGTGTTATCGTTTTCGAAGCGCACCAGGACCTCGTAGCGTTTGTTTTCCCTGATCGACTTCTCGATGTAATTGCCGGCGTAGGCGCCACCCGCGGCGCCGAGCACCGTCGCGATGCTGCGCGTGGCGCCCTTCCCGATCTGGTTGGCGATGAGGCCACCGACCAGGCCGCCGGCTATTGCGCCGCCGCTGCCCTTGGGCTCGCCTGCTATTTCGCGCACTGCCTCGACCACGCCGCACTCGGTGCATACCGCGGGCGTCGGGGCCGTGACCGGGTAGGCAGGTTCCGCGGACACAGCGGCAAAAGTCGGCGCTGGCGGCACGCCAAAGGAAGCCCCCTGGCGGGACACGGCGATTGCCGGGGCCTCGGCCACTGGCGCCGGCGCATTGCGGCGAACGCCGACAGGCGCGTTCTCTCCGGACTTCGCAATCGTCCGGGCTCTTTCCTGCGGCGCGGTGATGTTTTGCCGGGCGGAGACTGGCACCGCGGCCGGTGCTGCTGTGATTCGGATGGGGGCGCTGTGCGTGCCGGGGCCGGGCAGCCAGCCGGCAAGCACGCCGATGCCGGCCAGGCTGAACAAGGTCACCGAGGCTGCGGCGACCAGCAGCAGCGGGTGGGTGGGCGAGATTTGGATCTGCGAAGGGCTGACCTGCCTTGCTTCCATGATGCGTTCCTTGTATGCGATGCGTATGAGCACATTAACGTTCGACCGGGAACGGCGGGGACGGGCGCAATCAACTGTTACAAACCCGACGTACCGCGGCGCAGGGCGCGCAGATGGAAGCGGGCCGGATCGACGGCGTGCACCAGATCGCGCTCGACCGGCAGGGGCTCGCCTTCCAGCTGGCTGGCGAGCAGTTCGGCGGCCAGCGGCGCCCAGACCATGCCGCGCGCGGAAAGTCCGAGCAGCACGTGCATTCCAGTCAAGCGTGGCAGTTTCTCCAGTGTTGCCGCACTGCCGGCAGCGGCATTCGTGTCGGGCAGGGTGCCGATCAGCGGCAGCCGATCCGGGGCGGCGCTGCGCAGGCCGACGCGACCATCGAGCAGCGCCGGATCGATTCCCCGCGCGGCGCCCGGAAGCAATTCCTCCAGGCGTTGCAGGTTGCCGGCATGGTCGGCCAGACGCGGTCTCAGGTCGCTGTCACCGCTGTCGAAGCTGGCGCCGAAGCAGACGGTACCGGCTTGCGGCGGCGTGATGTAGCCGGAGCGGCAGACCACGTGACGCAGACCGGACACGGCCT
>JANMTA010000543.1:0-5323 GCA_031389965.1 Betaproteobacteria bacterium | reverse complement strand
GATTAGGGCGGGAATATGCGATTTTTGCTGGCACGACCTCAGGCACACTTGGGCAAGCTGGCACGTGCAGAACGGAACACCTCTGCACGTCCTGCAGGAGCTTGGAGGGTGGTCGTCGCTCAAGATGGTGCAGCGGTATGCACATCTAAGCGGAGAGCATTTGCGGCACTGGATCGACCGGCCGAAATTGCAGCTTGTGGCAGACAACGAGAACGTACGAACCGGAACGTCTGGCTAGTTACGTCACGTTTTAGCCATAGGAAGCAAAAAAACCGCCCGAAGGCGGTTTGATTGGTGTTGCAACTTATTGATTTTCTACCGTAATTTGGTAGGCGCGATTGGACTCGAACCAACGACCCCCACCATGTCAAGGTGGTGCTCTAACCAGCTGAGCTACGCGCCTGCTGCCTGCAAAAGAGGGGCGAATTTTACCCGAATCCCGCCTTCGGTCAAACAGTAGCATTGTCCAATGGGGTTTGAGTCTGAACGGGGAGCGTGAATCCAACGGGGTTTGAGTCTGAAGGCTGGCAGGGATCGATCAATATGCGAGGCATGGTGATCGACATGAATGACGAACAACATAGGGGGCCACCTTGCCCAACTCAGGGTCGATGAAGTCATGGGCCCGAACTTCCTCGGGCGAACCCTTGGGTTGCCACTCCTTGCCGGCGTTCTTGAAGTCGCCGATCAGTTCCTTCTTCTTGGTGTCGACGGAAATGACCGGATCGCCGGCGGCCTGGTACTCAGCCACCATCCGGGCGATGTGGGCGAACTGTGCATCTCGATCTTCATGCTGCCCGCCCTCCCGCGTCTTCCGGGTCGACTGCAGGCTGTATTCCATTTGGGTCAGCAGGTCGCAGACGGTCCGTTGGCTGACCTCGTGCCCCAACCGCTGGAGTTCATCAGCCAACCGGTAGGTGCTTTTGCAGGTCCAGCGCAGCGGCGACATCGGATCACCGCGCGACGTGGGCTCAACGAGTGCGTCGAGATCTTGCAAGAGACTGGCATCCTTGGTCGTCAATTTCTTTCGGCCACCGCCGGTGGCGCGAACGCGTGGGCGTGTCTCGTTCTTCCCTTCAGGCGCCGAAGCAGTCGCCTTCAGTTCGGCAAGCCCCGCGTGAATCGTCGTCCGCGACATGCCAATCGCTTTGGCTACAGCGCTGACGCCGCCGCGTCCAAGACTACGCGCCTCGGTCGCCGCCCACATGCGCAACGTCGCTTCGTCCAACCGTCCGGACAGCGCTTGGAATTTCGCTGCGATTAACGCCTAATGTGCTTCGATTAGCTTAATCATCTTGATCCGCTCCTGGAATGCGCTCCATGGGTTCAAATCTTTGTGCATGTTCCCAGTTGGCCAATAATTCCTGTTGGTGCTTTAGACACCATTCTTTGACGATGGCAGCGGCTTTCCTGGGTAATCGCCCTTCGGTGACTTCTCCCGTGCGAATTTCGACAAAAGCTTCAAAACCCTCGATATGAATGTGGGGCGGCGGGTGATCATCGTGCCACATACGCACAATGATGCCATTTCACAAACGCCCTCCGGCTTTTTCCTTGGCTGCAGAAATTTGGGCTGCGACAGGGCCAGGATGGTGGCGTCTTAGGGCCGGCTTCAGCCGGCAGGATTGTTCGTGTCGCAGCAGAAAGTCGGCGCGACCGTGTCATGGCTGCACTTCAACCACACGGTGGAATAGCCGGGCCTTTGCGGGGTTGGATTCAGGGGGTGGAGGTAGTTTGGCGGATGAAGTCGAACCGTACTATAATAGGTACCGTTAATTTACCAACAGGTACTGATATGAACACCCTCACTGTGTCCGAACTGAAGCGTCGCGGCATGGCGGCCATCGAGGATGGACTGCGTAGTGGCCCGGTGCATATCGTCAAGCGCAACAAGCCTGCGGCGGTAGTGCTGACCGAAGCCGACTACCAACGTCTTGCGCATGGCCGGGTATCCACCCTCAGCGGCGTGACTGCCGTGCAGTGGCTGCTGAACCAGCACACCGCCGGAAAGCGCAGCAAGGCGCAGATCGACGCCGCACTCAAAGCCGAGCGCGACTGGTGATTGCCTTCTTCGACGCCAGCGCCCTGATCTACCTGATCGAAGGAGCGGAGCCGTTTGCCACCAAGGTGCGCAAGGAACTGACAGCGGCGGCCAGGAAGCACCCTGATCCGGGTGCCGCCGTGAGCCGCCTGTCATGGCTGGAATGTCGGGTGGGGCCAATGAAGGGCAACGACAGCGCCACGCTGGCGGCGTTCGACACCTTCTTCGCCCGGACTGATCTGGTCTGGGTGGAACTGACCAAGGATGTTGTCGAACTGGCGGCAGCTATCCGCGTCCAGACTGGCTTGAAGGCGCCTGACGCGCTGCAGGCGGCGTCGTGCCTCCAGCTTGGCGGTGAACACCTGTTT
Organism: Betaproteobacteria bacterium; assembly: GCA_031389965.1. Taxonomy (GTDB): domain Bacteria; phylum Pseudomonadota; class Gammaproteobacteria; order Burkholderiales; family Rhodocyclaceae; genus Sulfuritalea. The sequence continues at coordinate 2,914 of JANMTA010000543.1, read as the reverse complement.
CTGACCGGGGATAGCGCGTTCAGGCGGGTCGCCGGGCTGAATGTGAAGGTGCTGACATGAGCAAGGAGCAGCGCGGATACGAGGGACGCGGCGTGGTGCTTGTCGTGGGGCCGGCTTTAGCCGGGCGATCGACGCTTCAAGGTTTGGAGGATGCCGTATAGCAGCTTCGCATGCTTTGGCAGACGCTCGACGATGCTGTCAAATTCGCGCCGTTCGTAGATATGGCGAAGCTTGTTACGGTCGTCTATGGCTTGAATCATTTCAAGGTATGCGCCTTCGTCCAGGGTCGCGGTAGGGACAGAGGTTACCCCCTGCCCCCCGCACAGATCCCTGCGAGCGGCATTTCGGATTTCGCTGCGGGTGGGTTAGAATGTGACCATAGCTTATGACCATGGGAGTATCGCAATGGAAAGCATAATTGGCGCGGGCGATTTCAAGGCGAAGTGCCTCCAGCTTCTCGATGCCGTCGCACAGCGTCGTGAGCCGCTGGTTATAACCAAGCGCGGGAAGCCCGTCGCCAGGCTGCTACCCATGCCGCCTGACACCGCGTTGTTCGGGGCCTTGGCCGGGAGCGTTGTGGATGAAGCCGATATTGTCGGCCCCATCGACACGGCGTGGGATGCGGCCAGGTGAGTCTGGTTCTGCTCGATACCCATGCGTGGGTGTGGCTGCTGAATGGCAGCGAGCGACTCGGCCCCAAAGCGCGAAAAGCCATCCAGCGCTCGTTGGCCGACGAGGCCGTGCTGGTGTCGGCCATTTCACCCTGGGAAGTGGCGATGCTGGTAGCCAAGGGGCGACTTATACTGGACCGCGATGTAGGCGAATGGGTGTTGGCGGCCGTGTCTTTTCGGGGTATCCGCCTGGAGCCGATTTCTCCCGAAGTGGCCGTCGCCAGCACGCGACTGCCCGGCGCACTGCATGCAGATCCGGCGGATCGCATGATCGCGGCTACCGCGCGCCATTTGGGTTCGACACTGGTCACGGCCGATCAACTGTTGCTCGACTATGGCAAGAATGGGCACTTGAAAACGATCGCGGCCGGGCAGTGATTGGCCCTTGTAATTAGTTTGCCGCCAGCAACTGCCGGAAGTACGCAATGGTCCGGATCAGGCCCTGTTCGAGCTGGATGTCGGGCTCCCAGCCGAGTTTGCTGCGCGCCAAGGCGATATCCGGCTGGCGCTGGGTGGGGTCGTCGCCGGGCAGGGGCTTTGCGACGATTTCCGATTTCGAGCCGGTCATGGCGATGACTTTTTCGGCGAGTTGGCGGATGGTGAATTCGTTCGGGTTGCCCAGATTGACAGGGCCGGTAAAGCCGGCGGGCGATTCCATCAGGCGGATGAGGCCGTCGACCAGGTTATCCACATAGCAGAACGAGCGGCTTTGGCTGCCGTCGCCGTAGAGGGCGATGGGTTCGCCCTTCAGTGCCTGGACGATGAAGTTGGAGACGACGCGGCCGTCGTTGGGGTGCATGCGCGGACCGTAGGTGTTGAAGATACGCGCCACCTTGATTTCGAGCTGGTGCTGGCGGTGGTAATCGAAGAACAGGGTTTCGGCGCAGCGCTTGCCTTCGTCGTAGCAGGAGCGGATGCCGATGGGGTTGACGTGGCCCCAGTAGCCTTCGACCTGCGGATGCACCTGCGGGTCGCCATAGACTTCACTGGTGGACGCCTGCAGGATGCGCGCTTTCAGGCGCTTGGCCAGGCCCAGCATGTTGATGGCGCCATGCACGCTGGTCTTGGTGGTCTGCACCGGGTCGTGCTGGTAGTGAATGGGCGAGGCCGGGCAGGCCAGGTTGTAGATTTGGTCGGCCTCGACATACAGCGGGAAGGTAACGTCGTGGCGCATGAACTCGAAACGGGGGTTGTCGTGCAAGTGCTCGATGTTGCGCTTGGTGCCGGTGAAGAGGTTGTCCACGCAGAGCACTTCATGGCCGAGTTCTAGAAGCCGGTCGCACAGGTGCGAGCCGAGGAAGCCTGCGCCGCCGGTGACCAGGATCCGTTTTCGGGTTTCGTAATTGCGCATACTTCAAGTCTCCGGATTAAATGACAATAGTCGGCGCTGGTGGAACGGCGCATGATAATGCAGATACCCTTGATCAGGATGGTGGGGGGAAGTCCGCTGATCAAGGGGTTCGGGACGTTGCCGGGCGGAGTTTCAAGTTGCGAAAGCTGATGATTTTGTGGGGCCGACTTCAGTCGGGCTGGCAGGGGAGACTGGGAGATAGGCGTACTGAAGTCCGCCTTGCAACTGCCCTTTATTACTCCGCAAAATAAAAGTCGGCGCTGGCGACACGGCGATGTACAGCACTGAAATCGTTGTCTTCGGCGGGCCGGCTTTTCCGGACACATTTGCAGGTAGGCAACATCCATGACAAGCCCTGTCACCGAGGTGTCTTGATGCCGTAGAAACCAGGTCAAATTTGCCGGCAATTCGGAAATAGCAGTTTTCCCGGTTGCGTATAATCGAAATTGCCATTTATACTTCGGGGGTGATCGAAATGATGAACCATATTCCCTGTATGTTCTCGTAAGATTCGGCAATCGCAGCGCCCACCATCCAGAGGGACCGAAAATGAAAAAGACCTTTGCAGTATTCCTTGGGCTCGCCCTTGCGGCGATGTGCCAGCTTGTGCTGGCGGCACCGGCCGTAGTCAGTGGCCTGACCGGCACGGCGCAGGTAACTCCAGACACCGGTTCGCCGCGGGCCCTGCGCAATGGCGACTCTGTCAATGAGCGTGACACGATTGCTACGGCCCAGAATTCCGGGCTCGTACTGCTTTTTGAAGACGGACAAATTGCCGCGATAGGCGAGAATTCCCGCATGACGGTCAGCGCGTATTCGTACGACGTGAAGGAACCCGCCAAGGGCAATGTGTTGCTCTCGCTGCTGACCGGAAGCATGCGCGCAATTACCG
>JANMTA010000536.1:0-4817 GCA_031389965.1 Betaproteobacteria bacterium | reverse complement strand
CACGTCATCCTGTCGGTTGAAAAACTGCAACAGAAAGCCGAAGTCACGCTTCACGTCAAAGGCAAGGATATCTTTGCCGACGCCATCGACAACGACCTCTATGCCGCCATCGACCTGGTCGCCGACAAACTCGACCGCCAGGTGGTCAAGCACAAGGAAAAAGTTTCCAACCACAACCACGACAACAAGCGTCAGCAAGTCGAATAGATCCCGACGGCAAGCGCGGAGGCAACCGGCAACGGCAGCGCGTTAGCGTTATACTGCGCGCCGCCGCAAGCTCCGCCGCCGCCCAATTGCATATTCGCCCCCCATCATGAATCAGATCGCCAGCCTGCTGCCACTCGACAACGTGGTAGCCAACCTCGACGCCAGCAGCAAGAAGCGCGTATTCGAGCAGGCCGGCATACTTTTCGAAAACCATCAAAGCGTCGCTCGCAGCACGGTCTACGACGCCTTGTTCGCACGGGAGAAGCTGGGGTCTACCGGCCTCGGCCAGGGCATCGCGATTCCCCATGGACGCATCAAGGGCCTCAAGACGCCGGTCGGCGCCTTTGTCCGCCTCGAATCCCCGGTGCAGTTCGACGCGCCCGACGGCAAGCCGGTCGGACTGATATTCGTACTGCTGGTACCGGAAGCCGCCAACGAGCATCACCTGCAATTGCTTTCCGAACTGGCGCAGATGTTCTCTGACAAGGCCTTTCGCGAGCAGCTCGCCGCAGCCCCGGATGCGGCGGCGCTACATGGCCTGTTTGCCAATTGGCACGCCAGCTAGTCGTTTCCCAACTGTTCGAGCGCAACCGCGAGCGGCTCCAGCTCTCGTGGGTCAGCGGTGCCATGACACGGGCGATCTGCACCACGGAACACGTAGTGTCGCCTGCCGACCTGATCGGCCACCTCAACCTGATGCATCCGGAACGCCTGCAGGTCATCGGCACGCCGGAAGTCGCCTGGTGGGCCCGCCACGCGCCGGAAAAAGTGGCGCATCACATGCAGGAAATCTACAACGCCCGGCCGCCCGCCATCATCGTCGCCGACGACTGTCCGATTGTCACGGACGTCATCAAGGGGTGCGAAGCCTCAGGCACGCCTTTGCTGAAAACCCCGATGTCCTCGGCATTCGTGATCGACACCCTGCGCTACTTTGTTTCCCGCCAGCTGGCCGAAACCGGAACGCTGCACGGCGTTTTCATGGACGTGCTGGGCATGGGCGTACTGATCACCGGCGACTCGGGCGTGGGCAAGAGCGAACTCGGCCTCGAACTGATTTCTCGCGGCCACGGCCTAGTCGCCGACGACGTGGTCGATGTCTCGCGCATCGGTTCCGACACGCTGGAGGGGCGCTGCCCGGAACTGCTCAAGGACTTCCTCGAAGTGCGCGGGCTCGGGCTGCTCAACATCCGCACCGTGTTCGGCGAAACCGCCTGCCGGCGCAAGATGCGCCTCAAGCTCATCGTCCATCTGCAAAAGCCGACGCCGGGCGTGCCCGAAGCCGCCCGCCTGCCGCTCGACGCCCAGAACGAAACCATCCTCGGGGTGCCGATTCGCCGCGTCACCATACCGGTCGCCGCCGGTCGTAACCTTGCCGTACTGCTGGAAGCCGCGGTGCGCGCCACGGTGCTCAAATTGCGCGGCATCGACAGCATGCAGGAGTTCGTCGACCGGCAGGAAGCCGCCCTTAGAGCCGATACCGGCAACGACGCGGTCAACTAAGGCCGGCCCTTTGCGTTAAAGGGAAACGGCACCGCGCCGCCCATAAATCAAGGAGACTCACCATGAACAAACTGATCACCGTTGCCCTGTCCGCCCTTTTCGCCACCGGCGTGGCCATGGCGCAAGCCCCTGCCCCGGCCAAGCCTGCCGCTGCGGCCGCCGCACCCGCTGCCGCCGCCGCTCCGGCCAAAGCAGCTCCCGCTGCTGCTCCCGCCAAGGCAGCCGAACCGGCGAAGCCTGCCGAAGCTGCCACCGCTGCCGCAGCTGCCAAACCCGCCGCCGCCGCTGCCAGCGACTGCGAAGCCAAGGCCGTGAGCAAGGATGGCAAGCCCCTGCACGGTGCGGCCAAGGCCGCGTCGATCAAGAAGTGCCAGGGAGCCGGAAAACCTGCAGATGCCGGCAAGCCGGCCGCAGCCAAGAAAGCTTCGGGTTGCGCGGAAAAGGCCGTCAGCAAGGACGGCAAGCCTCTCGCCGGCGCCGCCAAGGCCACATTCGTGAAGAAGTGCGAAGCCGACGCCAAGGCCGCCAAGTAAGAAAGCTTTCGTCTCACAAGGAAAGCCGGCTCCTGTTGTGGGCCGGCTTTTTTTGGCCTTCACCCCGCGGCACCTTTTTTGGAGACATCATACCCGGAGCCTCGCAATGACGGCCGGTCCGGCGGAGGCGGCATGAATTGGGTGTTTCCACCCACTGCAACATGTTCTTTGGCGGCTAGAATCGCCGCGAAACCCCTCCGCCCCTGCATTTCCGCTATGGAATCCCGAACCCATGAATAGCCCCTACCCGCACCTCCTGGCCCCGCTCGATCTCGGCTTCACCACGCTGAAGAACCGCGTCCTGATGGGCTCGATGCATACCGGCCTGGAAGACATCGGCAACAGCCATCACCGCCTGGCAGCCTTCTACGCGGCGCGCGCCAAAGGCGGCGTCGGACTCATCGTCACCGGCGGTTTCGCGCCGAACCCGGACAGCATCGTGATGCAGGGCGCATCGATCCTCGACAACGAGGTCGAGGCGGAAAAGCACCGCGTCATCACCGAAGCGGTGCATGCCCACGGCGCCAAGATCTGCGTGCAGATCCTGCACACCGGGCGCTATGCCTACACCAAGCGTCCCGTCGCGCCTTCCGCACTCAAGGCGCCGATCAATCCGGCAACGCCGCATCCGCTCAGCGAAGAAGAGATCCTCAAGACCATTTCCGACTTCGCGCAATGCGCGGCGATGGCGCAGTTCGCCAACTATGACGGCGTCGAGATCATGGGCTCGGAAGGTTACCTGATCAACGAGTTCCTCGTGCCGCAGACCAACCACCGCGAGGACCGCTGGGGCGGCAGCCTGGAAAACCGCATGCGCTTCGGCCTCGAAGTCATCCGCGCCGTGCGCGCGCAAGTAGGCGCCGATTTCATCATCATCTTCCGCCTCTCGATGCTCGACCTGGTCGAGGGCGGCAGCACCTGGGACGAAGTCGTGACCATGGCCAGGGAAGTCGAAAAGGCCGGCGCCACGATCATCAACACCGGCGTCGGCTGGCACGAGGCGCGCATCCCGACCATCTACACCGCCGTGCCGCGCGCGGCCTACACCTGGGTGACGCGGCGCATGATGGGCGAGGTGAAGATTCCGCTGATCACCACCAATCGGATCAACGACCCGCAGGTAGGCGAAGACATCATCGCCCGCGGCGATGCCGACATGGTCTCGATGGCGCGGCCCGTCCTCGCCGATGCCGACTTCGTGAACAAGGCCGCCGCGGGCCGCGCCGACGCGATCAACACCTGCATCGCCTGCAACCAGGCCTGCCTCGACCACATCTTCTCGCGCCAGTTGTGCTCCTGCCTGGTCAATCCCTTCGCCTGCCACGAAACCGACGTCGAGGTGCTGCCCACCGACGCGCCGAAAAACGTCGCCGTGGTCGGCGCCGGCCCCGCCGGCCTGGCCGCCGCGACACAACTTGCGGAACGCGGCCACAAGGTCACGCTGTTCGATTCCGCCGCCGAGATCGGCGGCCAGTTCAACCTGGCGCGGCGCATTCCGGGCAAGGAGGAATTCGGCGAGACGCTGCGCTACTTCCGCACACGACTTGCCGAACTCAAGGTCGATGTGCAACTGAATCGCCGCATTGATGTAAAAAGCGCCGGCGCCGACTTTCAGGGTTATGACCACGTCGTCGTCGCCACCGGCATCGTGCCGCGCACCCCTGCGATTCCCGGCATCGAGCACGCCAAGGTAAGCAGCTACATCGAGCTCATCGAAGGCCGCAAGCCGGCCGGCAAGAAGGTCGCGGTGATCGGCGCGGGCGGCATCGGCTTCGACGTCGCAGAACTGCTGACCAACGCCGAGGCGCACGGCGACTCGATCGATGCCTACCGCAAGGAATGGGGCATCGACCCCGAATACACCGACAAGCGCGGCGGCCTGACGGCACCGCAGATGCCAGCCACGCCGCGCGAAGTCTGGCTGCTGCAGAGGAAGGCCAGCAAGGTCGGTGAAGGCCTGGCCAAGACCACCGGCTGGGCGCGCCGCCTGCTGCTGCAAAAGCGCGGCGTGCATTTCCAGGGCGGCTGCGACTACCTGAAGATCGACGACGCCGGCCTGCACATTGCGGTCGACGGCAAGCAGAAGGTGCTCGACGTCGATACCGTCGTCATCTGCGCCGGCCAGGAACCGCGCCGCGAACTGGTGGCCGGGCTCGAAGCCGCAGGCATCGAGTACACGCTGGTCGGCGGTGCCGATGTCGCCACGGAGCTCGACGCCAAACGGGCGATCTGGCAGGCGACGGAGTTCGCCGTCGAATACTAGGCGAGAAACTCGGCCCACGCGCCCGGCGCGCGCACGGGTAACGGCTCATAGCCGGGCATCGCGATCAGCCGCTGGCGGAAGGTGTTGCCCTGCAGGCGGACAAGGAATGCCTTGCCCTCGACACTGGCGGCCGTGGTCTTGCGCATGGCGATGCCGTAGCGTTCCCAAACGAGCGGCACAAAACCCAGGTCGTAACGCGCGGCGGCGGCCTCGATGCCGAAACCGACATCGGCCTGTCCGCCGGCCACCGTCGCGGCAATCGCCTCGTGGGTGAATTCCTCATGGGCATAGCCGTCGATGTTTTCCGGGCG
>JANMTA010000528.1:0-1526 GCA_031389965.1 Betaproteobacteria bacterium | reverse complement strand
CGCGCCTTCGCCACGGGGCGGCACGCCGGCAGTAAGCGGCCGGTCAGCCCGCCGTGGCATGCTTGATGGTCAGCGCAGCGACCCCGTCCCTGGCGTGGCAATGCAGCGCAGACACAGCGTCCCGTCTTTTATTGCCGACTTGCGGAGATCCAAATGAGTGCACCCCAGACCCTTATTCCTGCCACCCTGATTCCGGGTGATGGCATCGGCCCCGAAATTACCGCTGCGACCATCGCGGTGCTCGACGCCCTCGGCGCACCATTCCAGTGGGAGACCCAGATCGCGGGTCTGGCAGGCGTCACGGCCTGCGGCGATCCGCTGCCGCAGGCCTGCATCGACAGCATCCGCAAGAACAAACTGGCGCTCAAGGGGCCGCTGGAAACTCCGTCGGGCGGCGGTTACCGTTCGTCCAACGTGCGCCTGCGCGAGGAGTTCAAGCTTTACGCCAACCTGCGTCCGGCGAAGACCATCGTTCCCGGCGGCCGCTTCGACGACATCGACCTGGTGATGGTGCGCGAGAACAACGAAGGTCTTTACATGGGTTACGAGCACTACATCCCGATCGACGGCGATCCGCACGCGGTGGGCATGTCCACCGGCATCAACACCCGCCAGGGCTGCCGCAAAATCTGCCGCTTCGCCTTCGACTTCGCCGTCAAGCAGGGCCGCAAGAAGGTGACCGTGGTGCACAAGGCCAACATCATGAAGGCGCTGACCGGCATTTTCCTCGAAACCGCGCGCGAGATTTACGCCGCCGAGTACAAGGACAAGATCATCATGGACGAGATCATCGTCGACGCCTGCGCCATGAAGCTGGTGATGAATCCCTGGCAGTTCGACGTGCTGGTCACCACCAACCTGTTCGGCGACATCCTTTCCGACCTGATCGCAGGCCTCGTTGGCGGCCTCGGCATGACGCCGGGCGCCAACATTGGCGAGGACGCGGCGATTTTCGAAGCCGTGCATGGTTCGGCGCCGGACATCGCCGGCAAGGGCATCGCCAATCCCACCGCGCTCTTGATGGCGGCCGGCATGATGCTCGATTACGTCAAGCGCAAGGATCTGGGCGATCGCTTGCGCCAGGCCATCGACGACGTGCTGAACAAGGACAATGTACGTACCGGCGATCTCGGCGGCAAGGCCACCACCGACCAGTACGCCAAGGCCCTGGTAGCGCGCATCAAGGGCTGAGTTTCAGGCGGCGGCGCGGCATCTGCCCGCGGCCGTCGCAATCTGCCGGTGCGCAGGGGCCTGATGCATAATGGGTCATGCGCGCGCTACTGAAACGCTCCTTGATGCAAGGCAGGGTGTCGCAACCATGGTTTCAGCCGTGGATTCTTTTCGCGGTAATTGCGCTCGGCGTTGCGCTGTCCTTCGTCCTCGAATGGAGGCGGACCGATGCCAACATGCAACTGATGGCACGCGAACGCGGCGCAGCATTGTTTCGTCTCATCCAGCTGACGCGCGAATGGAACGCGCGACACGACGGCGTCTATGTTCCGGTTACGCCGACCACGCGACCGAAT
>JANMTA010000504.1:0-5751 GCA_031389965.1 Betaproteobacteria bacterium | reverse complement strand
ATGATCTATACCGAGCCTTTCGTTCTGACGGGCGGCGGTCCTGGCAATGCCACTACTTTTCTCAGTCAGTATCTGACGCAGAAAGCGGTCGGCCAGTTCGATCTCGGGCCGGCCGCCGCGTTCTCACTCATCTATTTCCTGATCATCCTGCTCCTGTGTTTCATTCTCTACAACTGGATGCAGCGTGTCGGTACGGACAACAAGGAGGGCTCAGGCCATGAATGAAAACCGCTTCCAGAAGCGTAACTTGTTCCTGATTCTCTATATCGCCTTTGCGCTGCTGCCCATCTACTGGATGGTCAATATGAGCTTCAAGACCAACGAGGAAATCCTTTCCAGTTTTTCGTTTTTTCCGCAGCACTTCACCTGGGACAACTACAAGACCATCTTCACCGATCCGGCATGGTACGACGGCTACATCAACAGCCTGATCATTGTTGCCATCAACATGGCGATCTCGATTACCGTGGCCCTGCCCGCCGCCTATGCCTTTTCGCGCTACAGCTTCATCGGCGACAAGCACCTGTTCTTCTGGCTGCTGACCAACCGCATGACACCGCCGGCGGTGTTCCTGTTGCCATTCTTCCAGCTCTACTCAACGCTTGGGCTGATGGATACGCATATCGCAGTGGCATTGGCGCATCTGGTCTTCAACGTGCCGCTGGCGGTATGGATCCTGGAGGGATTCATGAGCGGCATCCCGCGCGAGATCGACGAGACCGCCTATATCGACGGCTATTCCTTCCCGCGCTTCTTCCTGACGATCTTCCTGCCCTTGATCAAGGCCGGTGTCGGTGTGACGGCCTTTTTTTGTTTCATGTTCAGCTGGGTGGAGCTATTGCTGGCCCGCACCCTTACCAGCGTCGATGCCAAACCGATCGTGGCCACCATGACCCGCACCGTCTCGGCGTCGGGCATGGACTGGGCCACGCTGGCGGCGGCGGGCGTGCTGACCATCGTGCCGGGCGCAATCGTCATCTGGTTTGTCAGACATTACATCGCCAAGGGCTTTGCGATGGGGCGGGTGTGACATGGCGAACGGCGCCAGTCAACCCGATATCGCCAGCGTGCGAAACGACTTGCAGGAGCTGAGCGATGTTTAGCTGGATGGTATGGACAACGCCGGTAGCAGTGTTTTTCATTTTCATTGCCCTGATGCTGACGGGAATGACGGTGTGGGAGATCAAATCGCCGACGACGCTGCGCAAGGGCTTTCTGCCCATTGCGACGACGCGCGGCGATCGGCTATTCATCGGGCTGCTCGGCGCTGCCTACATCAATCTGGCATTCGTCGGGCTGTCGGGCAAATTCGCTGAATGGCTGACGCTTGAGCGGGATCCAAGCATCTGGATCAGTTTCGCAATTTCAATCGTCGTGCTACTACTGGTTATGCGAAAAGGCTGAGCTGTTTCTGGGAATCCGGCCCGAAGCTTCCCCGGGGCCGTGGTGACCAACACTACACACGGGGAGGCACCTGTACGAGGAGATTACCAATGAAGTTACGCCAAACCACGATCGCTCTCGCCGTTGCTTGCGCGGTTGCCGGTCATGCCTGGGCCGGCGAGGCCGACGCAAAAAAATGGATTGACAGTGAGTTCCAACCGTCCACGTTGAGCAAGGATCAGCAAATGGCCGAGATGAAGTGGTTCATCGAAGCCGCCAAGAAACTCCAGGCCAAGGGTGTGAAGGAGATCTCGGTCGTGTCCGAGACCATCGACACCCACGTGTACGAGAGCAAGACGCTGGCCAAGGCCTTCGAGGAGATCACCGGCATCAAGGTCAAGCATGACCTGATCCAGGAAGGTGACGTAGTCGAGAAACTACAGACGTCAATGCAGTCAGGCAAGTCGATCTATGACGGATGGATCAGCGATTCTGACCTGATCGGGACTCACTACCGCTACGGAAAGATCATGAACCTGACCGACTACATGGCCGGCAAGGGCAAGGAATGGACCAACCCCGGACTGGATCTGAAGGATTTCATTGGCACCAGCTTCACGACCGCACCGGACGGCAAGCTATACCAGCTGCCGGATCAGCAGTTCGCCAACCTGTACTGGTTCCCCGATGGCCACCCAAACTCCCCCACCTTTGGCCACTTCAAAATCCCCCACCCTGATGAGCGCGTAGCGGTGCAATAAGGCGCCGTTTTCGGCGCTGACTGGGGACCTTTCGGCAGGACGTTATCTTCGCCCCTCGATTTTTGAGGGAGTAAGGAGTGAACGTCTTGAAGCCACATCTGCAAACCACGGTATTCACGCTGCTGGCGGCGGGGAAGAGCCAGCGCGAAGTTGCACGCATCACCCAAGTTGATCGCAAGACGATACGCGGACTGGTGCAGCACATTGCGACCGAACACTCAAATTCCCCCGGGGTGGCCACCGGCCCGGCCAATCAAATTCCCCCACCCCGGCCACCGGGTCCGAGCAGACAATCAACGTCCGAGTGCGAACCGCATCGCGACTTTATCCAGGCCCAGTTACTGCTGCGCCGTAACTTCACCGCCATCTACCAGGATCTGGTTGATCGGTTCGGATTTTCCGCCGGCTATAACAGCGTCAAGCGTTTCGCCGGTAGCCTGATCGGGGGCGAACCGGCGCAGTTCGACCGGCTGGAATTTGCACCCGGAGAAGAGGTGCAGGTCGATTATGGCGAGGGAGCGCTCACGCTCTACCCCGGCACGGATCGCTACCGCAAGCCGCGCCTGTTCGTCTGCACCCTGCGCTACTCACGGCGCAGCTTTCGGCGCGTGGTGTGGAAATCCAGCCAGGAAGCCTGGGCCCGGCTGCACGAGCAGGCCTGGCGATACTTCGGTGGTAGCTGCAGCTACGTGGTCCTCGACAATCTGAAGGAAGGGGTCATCAAGCCCGACCTGTACGAGCCGGAGCTGAACCCGGTCTACGCCGCCGTGCTCGCCCATTACGGCGTGGTGGCCGACCCGGCACGCGTCAGGGATCCGAATCGAAAAGGCACCGTAGAAAATGCAATTCAGCATACCCAGAGCACCGCGCTCAAAGGCCGCCGTTTCGCCTCGATCGAGGAGCAGAACGACTTCCTCGAACACTGGGAGACCCATTGGGCGGCGCAACGCATTCACGGTAGCGCGAAGCGCCAGGTCGAAGCCATGTTCCAGGAGGAACGTTCGCTCCTGAAGCCCTTGCCATTGCAGGGCTTCCAGTATTTCGTCGAATCCGAGCGCACCGTCTACGACGACACCTGTGTGCGGGTCGATCACAGCAGCTATGCCGCCCGTCCGGCGCGCATCGGTAGTCGGGTACTGGTGCGCGTGTTCGAGCATCACCTCGAGATCCGTGACGTTCAGACGCAGGCCTTGCTGCGCACCCACGCCCTGGCGGCACGCCCGGGCAGTGTGATCCTGCCCGACGCGGAGCGGCTGTTCAATCCCTCGCGGGAAACCCGTCGCATCCTGACTCAGGCCAAGGAAATCGGTCCGGCGACCGAGCAACTGTGCCAGCGCCTGTTCGATAAAGAGGGCCGCGTCGGCCAGCGTCGCCTCTGGGGCATCGTTGGGCTGGCCAAGCGCTACCCCCGCCGGCTGATCGACCGGGCCTGTGCGATGGCCATGCACGAGGGCATCGGCAGCTACAAGCAGATCAAAGCCTTGACCGAGCGCCTGCTCAACGATGCCCTGGCCGACATTGATGCCCCGGTTCAGGGCGAACTGATGCTAACCCAGGACGATCCTTTGATCCGATCCGGCGAAGACTATGCCGACCTATTCACCCTTGGCGCTCAAAACAGCGCCGCCTTGCCACCCACCCTGGAGCCATCCTTATGAGCATGACTATGAACGAAATCGAGCGCGCCCTGCGCGAACTGCGTTTGTCCGGAATCCGGGCAACCCTCGAGACACGCATTCTGCAAGCCCAGGCGAATCAGGAGCCCTTCCTCGATACGTTCTCCATGATTCTGCAGGACGAACTCGACCGCCGCCGTTCGCGCCTGATGGAGCGCCGTTATCTCGTGTCCGGCCTGGATGAACGCGCGACGCTGACCGACTTCGATTGGCGTTTCAATCCGAAACTACCCCGCCAGGCCTGCTTCGAACTGCATACCCTCAAATTCATCGCCGAGGGGCAGAACGCTCTGCTCATCGGCAAGCCCGGTACGGGTAAAAGTCGGATCGCCAAGGCGGTTGCCTACCAGGCGACCCTGCAAGGCCATGATGTGCGGGTTCTGGAGGCCGACAGCGTCTTTGCCCAGTACGCACTCGGCAGCAGCGCCGATCAGCAGCGGCAGTTGCACCCGTGGATTGCGGCTGACCTGGTCGTGCTGGATGATCTGTTTCTCGCCCGGCGCATCAGTGATAGTGCGGGCGAGGTGCTGCAAACGCTGGTTCATCAGCGTTACAAGGCGCGGCGCAGCATCGTGGTGACGTCCAACCGCGTGGTCCAGGATTGGGGCAAGTACTTGGGGGACAACACGACGGCCACCACCATTCTCGATCGGCTGATGCACCGCTCGCATCTGCTTGAGTTTGAGGGGAAAAGCTACCGGCTCAAGGAAGCCGCTACGCGCTTTGCTTTGCAACCCTCTGCCCAGTGATGCGCCTGGCCTCGCCTCTGTGCCGAGTCCCAGAACCTTGGGGCTCTGCCCCAAACCCCGCGTTCGCCACGGGGCAGCCGCCGCGGATGATAAAACCATCCCCGGCAGCAGCCCAGAGCGTTGGGTCGCTCCGATCTGTCAAGTGGCTTTCGCGGCATAAACGGGCGGCAAACGGCGCCGCCCATTTATTCCACGGTCCACTTGACAGCTCTACGCTTAACTCAAAAGGCATGACATCCGCGACCTCATCTACATTACAATTTCAACCGTCCTGCCTGGGGGAGTTTGGGTGACCATAAGTGGGGGAGTTTGAAGTGGCCATCGGGGAAAAGCTGCCATTCGCTATGCGAATGCGATATTGTTGGCTCAACGGCTCTTATGCAGCGGGAACCGCCATTGGCGATGCCATGCCAATGCGATTTGTAGGTCGGCCTCCACCACAAAGGAGACATCGGGCAACTGGCCTGCCTGTCAGCGTTAGGTCAGAGCTGAGGCAGACCGAACAAATTCAGGTGAAAACCTGTTTGAATGGGCGCCGACAAGGCACAGGGTGAAGCGGCAGGCTCCCATGCCGCACGCCGAGCAAAGGGGGCTTGGGGCCGACGGAGATCAGGCAGTGGGCCCAAGGTCGATATCCTGCCCGGCACTCACCGTTGATCCGGGTTCTCAGTATCCTGTTTCCCGTTCGCCCGTGTTTAGCGCTACCAATTGTCAGAAGTTGACGAGACACCCATTGCGACTTCGTTTGAAAGACTGCATCACGAGCGTCAACGACAACAACAAGAGCACAAGTGAATTCGGTTCAGAGACCGAGTTGTAGCCAAGATCGGCAGGAAAATCCGCTGAAGCATATGAAACTGGCTGGACTAGATCACTGGAAAACAAAACGGGGTCTCCAAGGTCCATTTCGCATACAACTGGTAAGCTAAATCCATTACCAAGCTTTCGAATAATGGCGGAGTAATCTGTGGTCTTTAACCAAGGTAATATTTCATTAGGGTCGAGGAAATGATTGCGTGGGTTTGTGTCGGGCGGAAGATACCCATCAATTGGGGTAAAAGCGAGTTCAATGGCTTGCCCGAAGAGGGGCAAACCAATGGAATCACCTTTGTCAGCGAAGGTCGTCTTCTTGTCTGCTGCGGCAGCCGCAATTAGAGCGATCTTCTTTAGATCAGATGAAGT
>JANMTA010000501.1:0-11252 GCA_031389965.1 Betaproteobacteria bacterium | reverse complement strand
GCCGAGGCCGTGGCGCTCAGCCTCGCCGGACCGGCGGCGCCATAACAGCCTTCATAGCCACTCCAGTTCCCAGCGCACGCAGGGATCGAGCGCCGCCACGGCGCGCGCGGCGAAGGCTTCCAGTTCCTCGCGATTGCCCGTATCGCGGCCCATGAGCCAGCCAGCCAGCCGACCTTGCGGGTGGAAGTTCCATTCAGTGGGCGCGACGATGAAGTAGTCGGCAATCCGGTCGCCGTCGAGCACGATTTCGTGCATCAGCAGTCCGCGTGCGGTGTCGACCAACGCACGGCCTCGTCCGGCGGCGGCCTGCACCGCGCTCGCCGTACCGCCAGCGCCGACTTTTTCGCTGCCTGCCGCCCAGTCGCGCAGTTCTTCCAGACGCGCCAGCCAGCGTGCGGCAAATGCGCCGGCCGCTGCCACGTTCTGGCGCCGCGCGATGGCGCCGGTTTCGGCGGCCCGGCCCTGCCATCGCGGCCTGGCACAGAACCCGGCATCGAGTTGCGGCCACGGCGCCAGCGATGCTGCGGCATCCAGCGGCGGTAGCAGGCCATTCGGGGGGGCCACCGGAGCTTCCATTTCTTTGAGGCGGCGGCACAGGCTCGCAATGCGCCCACCATCCAGGAAGTCGGCGACGCCATCGCGCTTCCCGGCGGCAATGCCGCGCGCAAGCCGGGCGAACTCCGCCTGGTCGGCAGCCTCGCCCAGCAGCAACGGCAGGTCGAGCAGCCAGCGCCAGAGATGCTCGCGCATGGCCTCGGCTTGTATCTCCGGATCGAGGTGCGCCACGCATTCCCGGCCACGTGCCGCGGCCAATGCCAGCTCTGCGGCACGCCCCTGGGCCTTGCCGCAGAGGGCGAACAGCAGCGGAACCAGCTTCACTGCTGCGTCGGCCGGCCGCCCGCGCAGGACCTCGGCGACCAGCGGGCGCTCGCTGGCGACGTTGACGGTATCGACCCGGCCATCATTGATGGCAAGCCGCAGCCGCACGCAGCCCGGATCAATGCCGCCGCTCATGCCAGCGGCAGTCGCAGGCAGAACAGCGCGCCGCCCTTCGGATGGTTGTCCGCCGTGAGCTTGCCGCCATGGCGCTCGACGATGCCGTAGCTGATCGCGAGGCCAAGGCCGGTGCCGCGCCCGACAGGCTTGGTGGTGAAGAAGGGGTCGAACAGCTTGTCGAGGTTGGCGGCAGGAATCCCGGGGCCGCTGTCGCGAAACTCGATCAGCGCCTGACCTTCCTCGCTGCGACCGGAAATCTCCAGGCGCCGCTCGCGGGAATTCTCGGTGGCATCGGCGGCGTTCTGCACCAGGTTCATGACCACCTGCTGCACCTGCCCCGGCGAACCCAGCACATCGAGCGCGGGAGGAAGGTTCAGCTTGACCTCGAACTGGTTCGCCGTGGCCTTGCCCACCCACTGCACGGCGCGCTCGATCACTTCGGCGAGGTCGAAGACGCGCCGCTCGTCGCGATCCGTGGCCGAGAAGCGCTTCAGCGCATCGACGATGTCACGGGTGCGCTCGGCGCCTTCCACCGTGCCGTCGATCAGCGAAGGTAGGTCGTCGAGCAGGCGGTCGATGCGCAGTTCCGCGCGCAGCGCTTCGCGTTCCGCCCTCGGCATCTCACCATGGATCGCCGCCAGGTAGCGCGCCAGGCGTTCGGCATAGCGCTTCAAGGCCAGGGTGTTGCCGTAGACGAAGCTGATCGGATTGTTCAGCTCGTGCGCCACGCCGGCCACGAGGCGGCCCAGCGAGGCCATCTTTTCGGAATGGATCAGCTGTTGCTGGGTGGTCTTGAGGTCTTCGTGGGCGCGCCGCAGAGCCTGGTAGGCACGGCGCAGTTCGCCCACCGGACGCCCGGTGATGACCAGTCCCAGCATCTTGCCGACGCCGTTGTAGCGCGGCGTGCAATTCAGCGAAACGGGGATCGCGCTGCCGTTGGCGGCCTTCAGCAGCATCTCGATGTCTTCCACGGCCTGCCCGCTCTGGTCGGCAAACAGACGTCCGGCCTGCTGGCGCGACGCTTCGTCGGCGAACAGATCGAATACAGTGCACCCGTGCAGCGCTTCCGCGTCGACACCGAGCAGGGAGGCCAGCGCCGCGTTGACGCTTTCGATCACTCCGGCGCGGCTGCAAACGATCAGCAGATCGGACATCGAGGTCAGCACCGAGGAAATGAACTGTTGCGTATCCTCCAGCGTGGCGTTCTTTTCTTCGAGCGCGACTTCGTACTGCAACAGGTCGTTATAGACCTCGTCCATCTTGCGGATCACGTCGAGCCAGATGCCGTCCTCGGCAGACGCACCGGCCGCAGCCGCGAGCATCTCGACCGTGAGGGCCGAGCGCGGCTCGTCAGTTTTGGCGCCCGTCGGCATGGCAGAACTGGATCCGGATTCTTCGCCCATCAGCGCAATGTACCCTAGCCTGACCGTTCAGGCGCTGCCCGTTTGAGTTCAGCCCTCGTTGAATCCGAAGCGCGCGACGAAGTCTGCAGGGGCGAGCGCAGGGCCCTTGTAATCGGCCTGCATGTAGTCACAGCCCAGTTCCTTGAACCGGGCTGCCGCCACATCGTCGGCGACACCGACAGCCACGACGGCGAACTTCAAGTGGTGGGCGAGTTCGATGATCGACTGCAGGATACGTTCGTACTTTGGTCCGCCGGTCAGATCGCGGGCGGCCGAAACATCGATCTTGATCTCCTGGAATGGCAGGGTCGCCAGCCAGAACAACGATGAAAACGCCATGCCCGGATCATCGATCGAAAGTTTCACGCCAAGTTCCTTGAGACGACCGAGCGTATCCCTCGTTACCGCCTCCTCACCCAGCACCGAAGTCTCTCCGATCTCCAGAATCAGTGTGCCTGCGCGCCTGCTCCAGGTGCCAAGCGCACGTTCGACCACGTCGACCAGTTCAGGGTAACGCAGCACGCGCGCAGGCAATTTGACGCCAACCCGCAAGTCCATTCCGGCACTGTAGCGGAATTCCGAGATGTTGCGCAGCGCACGATTCAGGATTGAGGAAACCAACTGGATGACAACGTCCGCCGACTCCGCCGCAGCGAATGCATGCTCCGAGGGAATCAAGCCCAGCGCCGGATCGCGCCAGCGCAGCAGACCTTCGGCACCCATGACCTGACCCAGGCGCAGATCATACTGCGGCTGAAACACCAGATTGATCGCATCCTCCGCTACGGCGGTGCGCAACCGGTTTTCGTAAAGCAGCTTCGATGCCGCCAAACTGTCGCGGTCTTCACCGTAGTCGGCAATGCTGCCGTCCAGTTCGCGAGCCAGGACACAGGCGCTCTTGGCTCGCTGGAGCAGGGTTTCCGCCTGATCCCCATGCGCCGGGAACATGGCTATTCCGATCGCGGGACGGGCATAGATTTCATCTTCACCGACCCAGAACGGCGTACCTAGTTCGCGCAAGGATTTCTTCGCCGCCAGCAGCGCCACGTCCGGCCCATCCAAGGTCGAGAGGACACAGGCAAAATCATCCCGCCCCATGTCGCCGACAAGATCGCCCGGGCGCAGCACATCGGTGCGCAACAGTTCAGCCACACGGCCGCGCACCGAATCGCCAACCTGGTAACCCCACACGGCATCGATGCGGCTGATTACGCCGCATTCGATGAGCATGACAGCGAGATTTCCGCCGTCAGTCCGTCTTGCCTCGACTTGAGCACGCAGCGCCTCCAGAAACGGGATTGCGTCGGCCGCAACGACGCCACAAGGCATCGTCGCCCCGGCGGAGTCGGCATCGCTCACAGGAACAGCTCGCGCGGATCGATCTCGACGGAGCCGTACTCCAGGGAACGCTGGATCCGGTAGGGTTCGTCGGGTCTGACCTTGGGCTCCTTCATCAGGTCAAGCATCTTGTAGGGTCGGAGCGGATTGCCGTTCAGGTCCTTGACGATCATGATGCGCGGCTGCATGCGTCGCACCATGTTCTGGGCGATCACGATCGCGACCTCGCCGCTATTCAACTCGACCACACTGCCTACCGGGAAAACGCCGATGCACTGGATGAACTGTTCGACCAGCGCCGGGTGAAACTGCTTCCCGCGCTCCTTGTAAATCATGCTCAGCGCGTTTGCCGGGGAGAGGCTTTCGCCAAACGGCTTCGGTGCCGTCAGCGTATCGAAGGCATCCACGATTCCCGCGATCAAGCCGGGAAAGGCTATTGCGTCTCCACGCAGGCCGCGCGGATAGCCGGTACCGTCGAAACGCTCGTGGTGCAGGGACGCAAGCCCGGGCAGCTCCGGAGAGAGGCCGGGCGTGTCGCTGAGAATCCGCACCGAATGGTTCACGTGGCTCCGGTAAAGCTCGATTTCCGCGGCGTTGATCGGTCCGCGCGTGGCGAGTTCGGGCGGCAGCTTGAGCTTACCCACGTCCTGCAGCAGTCCCAGCATGCCCAGCACTTCAAGGCGATCCGGCGGCAGTTGGAGGAAGCGCCCAAAGATGGTCATCATGACCGAAACTTCGGCGGCACGGCTCAGCGTCGTGCCGCTCTTCTCCTGCAGTTTGATCAACAGCGCCATCGCATCCGGATTGCGCACGACACTCGCGGTAATCTGCGCGACTGCCTCGTGCGAGCGGGAGCTGTCGATCGCGTTGCCGATCTCCACGACTCGCGAAATCTCCTCCAGGATCAGCGTCGTGTTCGTGTAGGCTTTCTGGGCTACAGGCAATTCGCCTTCAACGCTTGCCGCGTTCTTGTAGACCGTCGTACCGCGTATTTTCGCGATGTCTTCCGCGGTGACCTTGGCCACCTCCTGAACAACCGCTTTCTCGGGGTCGACGAAGACGGTCTTGCAGTACTTTTTCAGAACCTCGAGCTGCTTGTCTTTTTGCAGCACAAAGCCCTGAAAGGCGAAAGGGGTTTCTGTCCATGGTCTGTCGAGCTTGGAGACAAACATCCCGAAGGTCAGTTGTTCGACAGAAATTTCCCGGAGTTCCATGCGGATACGTGGTTTATTTACTTGAGGGTTAAATTCTCGCGTCAACGCGGCAAAACCGCAAGCATGGTTTTGCTGCAGGGGTTACCCCCAATCCATTTCCCGCGGCTTCGAAGCTTACTCCGAATCGACCGAACGTAGACGCAATTCAGCCAGCAAAGAAGTGCGCGGCAAAAGCGGGGCGCCGGCGCCGGCCGGCAGCACCTTTTTCCGGCGGACGGGATACACTTGGACTGCCGATTTACAGAGCAAACGCCCCATGTTCCCACCTTCCGGACCGCCGCGTTTCAAGCCGAAAGTCGGCCGCATCACACCGGCCGGCGCAGCACTGTTGTATGCGCTGTGTTCAGGGCTGTGGATCATCGTGTCGGGCTATCTGCTGACCGCAGCCGTTGATGATCCGGTGCTGCAGGGGCGCATCGAAATTACCAAGGGCCTCCTGTTCGTCGCCGTGACCACCCTGCTGCTCTACGTGCTGGTGGATCGCCTCGGCGTGCGCAGCGATTCCGGCGGCACGTTCGCACCGGCATCATCGCGCCGTCCGCTGGCCGTGGCCACAGCCGTGTTCCTCATCGCTGCCGTCGCCAGCGGGCTGCTGGTGCGCCAATCGGAGCAGCAGCGCTTGCAGCGGCAACGAACCCAGGTTACCGACATGGCCCGCGGCCATGCCAGCGCGATCCAGCGCAGCATCGAGCACGCCCTCTCCGCCACCTATGCGCTGGCCGCGCTGGTGCGCCAGGGCAAGGGTTCGGTGCCCGATTTCGAAGCTACGGCGCAAGAGATGCTGCCCTTCTATTCCGGCGCGGCTTCGCTGCAACTGGCGCCCGGCGGCATCGTGAAACACGTCGTACCCCTGGCCGGCAATGAAAAGGCCATCGGCCACGACCTGTTGCAGGACAAGACGCGCAACAAGGAAGCCTTCCTTGCCCGCGACACCGGCAAGCTGACCCTGGCCGGGCCATTCACTCTGGTGCAGGGCGGCCTCGGGGCGGTCGGGCGCCTGCCGGTGTTTCTTGGCGAAGGCAATGGGGCTTTCTGGGGCTTCACCACGGTGCTCATCCGCTTTCCCGAGGTGCTCGTCGATGCCCGGCTGCCCCAAATGACCGGGACGGGTTTCAACTATGAACTCTGGCGCATCCATCCGGACAGCGGAGATCGCCAGATCATCGCCGCATCGAGCGCCGCCGCCCTGTCCGATCCGGTGCACCAGGCGCTTGAACTGCCCAACGGCCGCTGGACGCTCAGCGTCGCGCCAGGCGGAGGCTGGGGTGATCCTTACGGCATGACCTTCAAGCTCGCGCTGGGGCTGATCTTCAGCCTGCTGCTGGGCTACCTGGCGAAGTTGCTGGTCGAGTTGCGCAGGTACAAGGAGAATCTCGAAACACGTGTCGCCGAACGGACGCTGCAGCTGAGCAGCAGCGAGCAGCGCTTCCGCGACATTGCCGAAGTCTCCGGCGACTGGATCTGGGAAATCAATGCCGCAGGACGCTATACCTATGTTTCCGAAGGGGTGACAAGGATGCTCGGTTACGCGCCGGAGGAAATCGTTGGCAAAACCCCGTTCGATTTCATGCCGGCCGCGGAGGCGCAAGCGGTTGGCAAGGTTTTTGCGGATATCACGGCCAACAAGCGGCCTTTTGCCGATCTGGAGAATGTCGTCCTGGGCAAGGATGGCACGCCGCACGTCACGCTCACCAGCGGGACGCCGATTCTGGATGCGGCTGGCGGGTTGCTGGGTTATCGCGGCATCGACCGCGACATCAGCGCACGCAAAGCGGCAGACAACCGCATCCAGCGGCTGACCAACCTCTACGCCGCCTTGAGCGAGTGCAACCAGGCCATCGTGCGTTGCAACAGCGCGGCAGATCTGTTCCCGCAGATGTGCCGCAACGTGGTGCAGTTCGGCGGCATGAAAATGGCGTGGATCGGTCTGCTGGACGAGGCGAGCCGGCAGGTCCGGCCGGTGGCGAGCTTCGGCACGGGCCTTACCTACCTGGAGGACATCAAGGTCACTGTGGACGCCGATGACCCGCATGGGCGCGGCCCGGGCGGCACGGCGATACGCGAGAACCGGCCGGTGTGGAACCAGGATTTCCTCAACGATCCGCTTGCAGCACCCTGGCTTGAGCGGGCCACCCAGTTCGGCTGGGAGGCGATAGCAGCGCTGCCCTTGCAGCGCAAGGGCGAGGTTATCGGCGCCTTCATTCTGTATGCCGGAGAGATCAACGCCTTCGACGCGGACGCGCGCAAGCTGCTCGAGGAAATGGCCACGGACATCAGCTATGCGCTGGATGGCTTCGAGCGCGATGCCAGCATCAAGCTTGCCGCCGAGGTGTTCGAGCAGGGCAAGGAAGGCATCATGATCACCGATACCCGCGGCCGCATCGTGCGCGTCAACCGCGCCTTCAGCCAGATTACCGGCTACGCCGAGGCAGAAGCGCTGGGGCAGGACGCAGGCCTGCTTTCTTCCGGCCGCCACGGCAAGGAGTTCTATGGCGAAATGTGGCACGCGATCGACGCCAGCGGCCACTGGCAGGGAGAAATCTGGAACCGGCGCAAGGACGGCCACGTCTATCCCGAATGGCTGGCGATCAGCCGTGTGCCCGGTGAAGACGGCAAGCCCAGCCATTACGTCGGCATCTTCAGCGACATCACCCAGCACAAGGAAGCCGAAGCGCGCATCCAGCACCTGGCGCACTTCGATGCCCTGACCGGACTGCCCAACCGTGCGCTGCTCAAGGACCGCGCCCGCCACGCGATTAGCATGGCACAGCGCAACGAGGAACCGCTGGCGGTGCTGTTCGTCGACCTCGACCACTTCAAGAACATCAACGACACGCTGGGGCACCGCATCGGCGACGAATTGCTGATCGAAGTCGGCCTGCGCATGAAGGCCGCGGGACGCGATGAAGACACGGTATCGCGCCAGGGCGGTGACGAATTCATTGTGGTCCTGCCCGGCACCGACGCCGATGGCGCGGCACACGTGGCCGGAAGGCTGATCGAGGCGATTGCGGTCACCTTCAAGGTCGAGCAGTACGAGCTCGTCGTCACTCCGTCGATCGGCATCGCCATGTATCCAAGCGACGGCGAAGACTTCGAGATCCTGTCAAAGTGTGCCGACACGGCCATGTACCGCGCCAAGGAGGAAGGCCGCAACACCTTCCGTTTCTTCACCCCGCAGATGCAGGAACATTCCGCGCGCAAGCTGCGACTCGAGGGCGAACTGCGCCATGCGCTGGCACGCGGCGAACTGCAAATGCACTACCAGCCGCAGTTGTCGTTGCCGGACGCCCGGATTGTTGGCGCCGAGGCATTGCTGCGCTGGCAGCATCCGGAACTGGGCGCGGTGGCGCCGACCGAATTCATCGCGGTCGCCGAAGATAGCGGCCTGATTCTGGCAATCGGGGAATGGGTGCTGCGCACCGCGGTCAGGCAGATGAAAACCTGGCTCGACGCCGGCATGGCACCCATCGTCATGGCGGTTAACCTCTCGGCGGTGCAGTTCCGCCACGCGCACCTGGCGCAGCAGGTCGCCCGGATCCTGGCCGAAGAAAACCTGGCGCCGCACCACCTGGAACTGGAACTGACCGAGAGCATGGCGATGGACGACCCGCTCGCCGCCATCGCCGTGATGGACGACCTGCACGCGCGCGGCATCCGTGTGTCGATCGACGACTTCGGCACCGGCTACTCGTCGCTGAGCTACCTCAAGCGCTTCCAGCTCTACAAGCTGAAGATCGACCAGTCCTTCGTGCATGACATCAATGTCGATCCCGAAAGCAAGGCCATCGTCGGTGCCATCATCAGCCTGGCCGACAGCCTCGGCCTGCGTACCATTGCCGAAGGCGTGGAGACCGAAGACCAACTGGCGTTTCTGCGCGAGCAAGGCTGCCAGGAGGTGCAGGGTTTTTACTACAGCAAGGCATTACCGCCGGAGGAGTTCGAAGTCTTCGTGCGTGCGCGGCGGTAGCAGATTCACGGCAACCGACAGCGGTCAGCGCCGACTCCCGACCTGAGCCTGCTTCAGAAACACCATAATGTGCTGCGGGTAGTCGGCAAGCAGAATGCGTGGGCGACGTGGCATGTCAGTTTCGTGATGGCTCGGGGTGCAAAGTTTCTCACACTCACGAGCACGCGTGGCCTGGGCCTTGACACCATACCAATCGGATAAAATCGCCACCATGCCGCCAGCCGCGATTCTGTACGTTCACTTACGTTCCCTTTTGTTGGCGGTTCTGCTGCTTTGCCCGGCAAGTTTCAGCGTCGCGGCGGAGAGCGGGCCGGACGCCCGGCCGGGGGAACCACTGCGCATCGGGGTCCTGGCATTTCGCGGCCAGGAGCGGGCTCGTGCCGAATGGCAGGGGCATGCCAACTTTCTCTCGCAGAAACTGGCGCCCTACCGTTTTACCATCGTGCCGCTGACCCTTGCAGAGTTTGGCCCGGCCGTGGCCGCCCGCCACATCGATCGGGTGATCACCAACACCGGCCATTACGTCGAGCTCGAAACCGGCGGCAGCATTTCACGTATCGCCACCATGCGCATTGCGGGTCCGCGCGGCCCCGTGGATCGTTTCGGCGGCGTCGCCTTCGCCTGCCGCCGACCGCACCGATATGAAGACCTATGCTGACCTGTGCGGCAAGCGCCTTGCGGTGCCGGATATCCACGCCTTCGGCGGCTGGCAGGTGCATCTGCGCGAGGCGCGTGCCGCCGGCCTCGACCTGACGCGCGATCCGGGTCAGGTCATCGAACTGCAGGCACAGGACAAGGTGGTCGAAAGCGTACTTGCGGGCCAGGCCGATGCCGGATTTGTCCGCTCCGACCTGATCGAGTCGATGGCCGCTGCGGGCAAGCTCGACCCGGCACAACTGCGCGCAGGTCAAGAACTGAAATGAAGTCATAAACGTTCTCTGCCAACAAACGGAAAAACGCCTCCTGCTCGCGCAAGGCTTCCTGCACGTGCTTGCGCTCCGTGATGTCAGTCATCACTACCCGGACCGTATGAGCCTGCCGATCCTTGACCATGCGCTGGCTGTGCAGTTGGACATCAAGCCGTGATCCATTGCCGACCAGTAGCGCCAACTCGCAATCCCGTTTTTCTTCCTGGCTCAGCACCTCCTTGAAATGCCGGTGCCATTGACCTGCATCCTCGGGCCTGACAAAGCGCGCAAATTGAAATTCCAGAAGTTGTTGGCGCTCGACCCCCAGCAATGCCGCACCGGTCATGTTGATACCGAGGATGCGGCCTTGGTCGGTGAGGGTGAGATAGCCAACCGGCGCAAATTCATAGAGGTCTGCATAGGCGTCGCGTGATTCACCAAGGGCCGTCTGCGCCTCCTGCAACGCCGCATTCTGCATCTCCAGCTCAATCTGGTGCACTTCCAGTTCATGCTGGAACTCATGCAGATGCTTTTCGGCAGGGCGCGCAGGAAGGGATTTGTGCCGCTGCTCGGCAGCCGTTCGCAAGTGCGGATTCTGGGGTGTCTTTCTATTCCGCGCAGGCATGGGGTGAGCCTCCATTTCCCTATTTCGCACGCCAAGCTACTCGTCCCATCAACCGGCACTCTCGCTGACAAGAACGAGTCGATCTCGCCACCCGCCCTTGCCGCCCTTGCCGCACTCGCGACTCAGCTTCGATGGGCATCAGAAGAAACCTACACCGCATTGGCCCGTTCCGCCATTGTCGGCAAGCGCGGGCCGACTCCCCCATAGCGAGAGGACCGCTGCCAGGCGCAACGAGAAATCGGGTAGAACACGCGCATAGTCCGAGATTCAAGCCGGATTTGGCGCTTGCAGCGACCCCTTCATCAGCGCCTTCTCAGGTCACGGTCGCCCGCGACGACTTCCACTGCAGAGGTTTTTTGCACATGTACGGCCCACTACCGACGGTCAGCCGCGCTTTACTGTGAAAGTCGCGGAGCGACTCGCGGCGCTCCCCTCGCCCCTTGCGGGCGGGGTTGGGGGAGAGGGAAAACGGGCATGGCTTTCATATTTCAGGGTGAATCTCTAAGTCATGCCCGTTAGCCAGTCGTGCAGGTATATGGATGACCGCGGTCCGGCTTGGAACCGGCGCTCAGAGGTGGGGATTTTATTCGTCGCCACTGTCGGCCTCCGGTCGGAGGCAGGCTATTTCGAAACCGTACGTCATCTTCCGGATAGCTTTTTATTTGCGTGCCCCCTCAATGCACCGTACGCACCATGCAGTTCGGGGTTGAATGCGGTTTCTTGTTGCAAGTCATGCGCTTGGGTCGAAATCCGGACGCGACGAATACTGAGCAAAACCAAGCATTACGGCGCAATAGA
>JANMTA010000492.1:0-1924 GCA_031389965.1 Betaproteobacteria bacterium | reverse complement strand
CCCGGCCGGAAACTTTCGCTTGCCGGGCCTGGATGGATTAGGATGCTTGTCTGAAACCTGTTGCGTGGAGAATTTCATGAAAAAGCTGTCGCTGGTGCTGCAAGCAGAGCTTGAAATACCTGACGACTGGGACCTGGTCGAGCATTCTTCCGGCATTTTCGTGCTCAAGGTTGGTGACCGTTTCGTCGATTTCGATATCGCGCCACTGGTCACCGCATCCACGGCACCGGATGCCACGTGGAGCGACGAGGACGAGAAGTTCACCGACGACATTCTCGACATGGTGACCGGACTCGATTCGCAAATGGAAATCACTTACCTGCAGTGATGAATGCCGCAAGCCACCGAGGGAGCCATGCCATGCGTAACGCAATCCCGTTGCTGTGTTTGTTGTTGTCGCTGCCGGTGCAAGCCGCCGGCGATCCGAAACTGGGCAAGCCGCTGCACGACAAGCAGTGCGTGGCCTGCCACGTGAAATTGCTGGGCGGCGATGGTTCCGGCATGTACACGCGCAAGCCGCGCCTGATCAACGATGCCGTGGCGCTGGGGCAGCGCGTCGCGGCCTGCAGCTCGCAGACCAATGCCGGCTGGTTCCCCGAGGACGAGGCCAACGTCGCCGCCTGGTTGAACCAGACCTACTACAAGTTCAAATAGGGCGATGGCCGCGCCGGCATCGCGCCGGAGTTCCGCGCCGCGCGGCGCCGGAGCACAATCGCCGGAATCATGAAGCGGACGCAACAGCTCGCGCCCGGCGCCGGCCTTGTGATCGGGCTGCTGTTTGTCGCCTGCGGCGTGCCGCCGATGCTGGCGGCATTCGACCTCGGTCCGCTGAGCGCGCAGGACATCAATGGGCCGCCCTGGCTGGGATTCGCCGCTGCCGGCCTGGCGATCATGGCCGGGCCGCAGGCACCGCTGGCGACGCGTCTGTTCGGCACCCTGGCGCTGGCGGGCCTGGCGGCGGTCGGCAACTGGATCGCCTTCGGCGCCGGCGAGCGTGCCTGCTCGGGCAGCATTTCGCTGCCCGGGATTTGGGCCGGCAGCGATCTTGCGGGGCTGGCCTGCCGCATCCCCTTCGGACTCGGCGCGCTGATCACGGACGCCTTCATTTGCTGGATGATTGTTTCGATGCTGCAAAAGTCCCTCGGCGGCCCGCCGCGCCTGGCGCGGCTGCTGAAGGCGGCGGAGTGGCTGATCCTGGCCAGCCTGGCGCCCATTCTGCTGCCGTGGATCATCATCCTGCTGCTGGGCAGCGCGCTCGGTGCCATCAAGACACGCCTGATCACCGGTGCATGGCCGCGCAACGAGGAATTCATCGCCCGGCAGAAGGCAAAGGGCCTGCTCGGCCGCTTCGGCAACAAGCCGCCGGCGGATGGCGGGTCGAATACGGCCTGAGAGGCTCTATCATTCGCGCATGGATATCCTGACTCACGCCGTGATGGGCGCGGCGCTGGCGGCGGGTGTGGCCTCTGTCAGCCACCGCGGCGAAAAGTCGGCGCTGGCGACACGGCGCCGCCTGGCAGCCGGCATCGGCGCCGTCGCCGGTCTGCTGCCGGATGCCGATGCGCTGATCCAGAGCGGCGGCGATGCCTTGCTGGTACTCGACTACCACCGCCACTTCACCCATGCGCTGGCCTTCGTGCCCATCGGCGCTCTGATCGCGGCGCTGCTGTTGTGGCCGCTGCTGCGGCGGCGGATTGACTTTGCCACGCTCTACCTCTGTGCCCTGGCAGGCTATCTGCCGCATCCGCTGCTCGACGCCTGCACCAGCTACGGCACGCACCTGTGGCTGCCGTT
The DNA here is from genome assembly GCA_031389965.1 of Betaproteobacteria bacterium. GTDB lineage: Bacteria > Pseudomonadota > Gammaproteobacteria > Burkholderiales > Rhodocyclaceae > Sulfuritalea. The sequence continues at coordinate 130 of JANMTA010000492.1, read as the reverse complement.
TTCCGAACGCAGGGAAGCCTGGAACCTGATCGCGGTGGTCGATCCGCTGTTCACGCTGCTGCTGGCGCTGCCGCTGTTCCTGTTCCTGCGCAGCGCGGCGTCGAAGGCCCTGGTCTGGGCGCTGGTGCTG
>JANMTA010000445.1:0-9350 GCA_031389965.1 Betaproteobacteria bacterium | reverse complement strand
GGCCTCAACGTCATGCTGAAAGACAAGGTCATCGGCAAGCGCGTGGTGCCGATCGTGGTCGACGAGTCGCGCACTTTCGGCATGGAAGGCCTGTTCCGCCAGATCGGCATCTGGAACCAGGACGGCCAGAACTACGTGCCGCAGGATGCCGACCAGATGATGTTCTACAAGGAAACCAAAAACGGCCAGATCCTGCAGGAGGGCATCAACGAGGCCGGCGCCATGGCCGACTGGATCGCCGCCGGGACCAGTTATTCGACGCATGGCGTGCAGACCATCCCGGTGTATGTCTGCTACTCGATGTTCGGCATGCAGCGCACCATGGACCTGGTCTGGGCCGCCGGCGACCAGCGCGCACGGGGCTTTCTGGTCGGCGGCACCGCCGGGCGCACCACGCTCAACGGCGAAGGCCTGCAGCATGAAGACGGACACTCGCAGGTGTTTTCCGGCACGGTACCCAACTGCATTTCCTACGATCCGACCTTTGCCTATGAAGTCGCCGTGATCGTGCAGGACGGACTGCGCCGCATGGTGACCGAGCAAGAGGACGTGTTCTATTACCTGACGGTGATGAACGAGAACTACGAACATCCGGCGATGCCGGCCGACGCGGCACCGGGCATCCTCAAGGGCATGTACCAGTTCAGGAAGGGCGCCGCTTCCAATGGTGCGCGCGTGCAACTGCTCGGCTCCGGCACCATCTTCATGGAGGCGATCGCTGCCGCCGCCCTGCTGAAGAAGGACTGGGGTGTCGAGGCCGATCTTTGGTCCTGCCCCAGCTTCAACGAACTGGCGCGCGACGGCAACGACTGCGCGCGCTGGAACCTGCTGCATCCGACCGAAAAGCCGCGCGTGCCGCATGTCTCCGCCTGCCTCGCCGAGACGCGCGGTCCGGTCATCGCCGCGACCGACTACATCCGCGTCTTCGCCGAGCAGATTCGCGCGCTGGTGCCACGCCACTACACGGTGCTCGGCACCGACGGCTTCGGCCGTTCCGACACGCGCGAAAAGCTGCGCCACTTCTTCGAAGTGGATCGTTACTGGATCACCGTCGCCGCGCTTTCCGCGCTAGCAGCGGACGGCCAGGTGAAGAAGGAGAAGGTGGCCGAGGCGATCAAGAAATACGCCCTCGATCCGAACAAGCCCAATCCGGTGAAGGTGTAAGCCATGACTACGATTGTCGAAGTGAAAGTCCCCGACATCGGCGACTTCAAGGATGTGCCGGTGATCGAGCTGCTGGTCAAGGTCGGCGACACGGTCAAAGCCGAGGACTCGCTGGTGACGCTGGAATCCGACAAGGCGACCATGGATGTGCCCTCGCCGGTTTCCGGCGTGGTCACCGAGCTCAAGCTGAAGATCGGCGACAAGGTCGCCGAGGGTAGCCTGGTCGCGCTGATCGAGACCGCAGCGGCAGGCCAGGTCGCGGCACCGATTCCTGCCGCTGCCGTCGCTGCCGCCCCTGCGCCGGCTTCGGCCGCACCGGTCGCAGCCGCGCCCGCCGCTGCTGCCGCAACCGTGATCGAAGTCAAGGTGCCCGACATCGGCGACTTCAAGGACGTGCCGATCATCGAACTGCTGGTCAAGGTCGGCGATACCGTGAAGGCCGAGGACTCGCTGATGACCCTGGAGTCGGACAAGGCGACGATGGACATTCCCTCGCCGGTTTCCGGCGTGGTCACCGAATTGAAGGTCAAGGTTGGTGACAAGGTGGCCGAAGGCGTGTTACTGGCGCTGGTGAGAGTCGGCGCCGGCGCTACGGCGACCGCAGTCGCTGTGCCCGCGGCGCCTCCTGCCGCCGCGCCCGCAACGCCTGCTCCGCCGCCCGCGGCTGCGGCGATCGCGGCAGGCGGTTCGGCCGTCGATATCCGTCCTGGCGCCGCCGAACCGGTTACCGCGCCATCCCGCGTCGCCATGCCGACCCCGGCCCAGCGCCTGCACGGCGGGGCGTCCCACGCCAGTCCCTCGGTGCGCCGCTTTGCGCGCGAGCTCGGCGTCGATGTAGCCAAAGTAACGGGCAGCGGACCGAAGGGCCGCATCCTGCAAGGCGACATCCAGGCCTATGTCAAGGGTGTGCTCGGCGCGCCGCCTGCGCCGACTGCCGCGGCCCCGTCCGGAGGTGGCCTTGACCTGCTGCCTTGGCCGAAGATCGACTTCTCGAAATTCGGCGCCATCGACGTCCAGCCGCTGTCGCGCATCAAGAAGATTTCCGGCGCCAACCTGTCGCGCAACTGGGTCATGATCCCGGCCGTCACCTATCACGAGGACGCCGACATCACCGACCTGGAGGCTTTCCGCGTGCAGATCAACAAGGAAAACGAAAAGGCGGGCGGCGCGAAGCTGACCATGCTCGCCTTCCTGATCAAGGCCTGCGTCAAGGCGATGCAGAAGTATCCCGAGTTCAACTCGTCCATCGACGCCAGTGGTACAGAAATGAGCCTGGTGCTGAAGAAGTACTACAACATTGGCTTCGCCGCCGACACGCCGAACGGACTGATGGTGCCGGTGATCAAGAATGCCGACAGCAAAGGCGTCTTCGAACTGGCGAAGGAAAGCGGCGAACTGGCCAGGCAGGCGCGCGACGGCAAGCTGAAACCCGCCGATATGCAGGGTGCCTGTTTCACCATTTCCAGCCTCGGCGGCATCGGCGGCACTTACTTCGCGCCCATCGTGAATGCCCCGGAAGTGGCGATTCTCGGCGTGAACAAATCGGCCATGAAGCCGGTGTGGGACGGCAAGCAATTCGTGCCGCGCCTGATCCTGCCGCTGTCGCTGACCGCCGACCATCGCGTCATCGACGGTGCGCTGGCGACGCGCTTCAATGTCTATCTGGCGCAACTGCTGGCCGACATGCGGAGAAGCATGTTGTGACCACGCTCACCGTGGTCAAGAAGGGGGATGCCGTGGCGATCGCCGCCGACGGCCTCACCACCTTCGGCGACACGCGCCTGTCGCGAAACTACAAGGGCGAACACGACAAGATCCTCGACATCGCCGGATCGAAGATCGGCATCTGCGGTTCCTCCGCGCATCACCTGGTCTTGCTTTCGGCCTTCTCCAGGCTGGAGGAAGTAAAGCTGGGTTCGCGCATGGAGGTGTATGAGACCTTTCGCCGCCTGCATCCGGTGCTCAAGGAGCATGCCTTCCTCAATACCAAGGAAGACGAGGACGATCCCTACGAGAGTTCCCAGATCACGGCACTGATCGCCAACAGCAGCGGCATCTACGGCGTCTATTCCTATCGCGAGGTGTTCGAGTTCGATCGCTTCTGGGGCGCCGGCTCGGGGCGCAACTTCGCGCTGGGCGCCATGCATGCGCTCTATGACGGTGCCTTGTCGGCCGCCGAAATTGCACAGGCCGGCGTTGCCGCCGGCATCGAATTCGATACTTCGTCCGGACCGCCGATCGTGGTCCACGAGTTCAAACTGGAAGGAAAGCCAAATGAGTGACGTCGTTGAAGTGAAAGTTCCCGACATCGGTGACTTCAAGGATGTGCCGGTCATCGAAGTGCTGGTCAAGGTGGGCGACACGGTCAAAGCCGAGGATTCGCTGATCACCCTGGAATCCGACAAGGCCACCATGGATGTGCCCTCGCCGGTGTCGGGCGTGGTGATGGAACTGAAAATCAAGGTGGGCGACAAGATCGCCGAAGGCACGCTGGTGGCCATCGTAAAAGTTCCCGTAGGGACGCAGAGCGCTGGCGCTGCGGCGGCTGCACCCGCCCCGGCCGCTCCGGCAGCGGTCACGGCGCCTACCGCGCCTGCAGCTCCCGTCGCTGTGCAGGTAGCGGCACCCGCCGTCGGCAGCGCTGTCGGCAAGTTTGCCGGCAAGGTTGATCTCGAATGCGAAATGCTGGTGCTGGGCGCCGGTCCCGGCGGCTATTCGGCGGCCTTCCGCGCCGCCGACCTCGGCATGAAGACGGTCATCGTCGAACGCTATGCAACGCTGGGTGGCGTCTGCCTCAATGTCGGCTGCATTCCCTCCAAGGCGCTGCTGCATGTCGCCGCGGTGATGGAAGAGGCTGAGCATGCCAATGAGCTCGGCGTCAGTTTTGCCGCGCCCAAGGTGGACATCGACAAGTTGCGCGCGCACAAGGAAAAAGTAGTTGCCAAGCTCACCGGAGGCCTCTCCGGCATGGCCAAGGCGCGCAAGGTCGAGACCGTGCGCGGCTACGGCCATTTCCTCGACGCCAACCATCTGGAAGTCGAGGCCATGACCGGCAGCGCACAGGAGAAGACCGGCGAGAAGAAGGTGATCCGCTTCCAGAAGTGCATCATCGCCGCGGGCTCGGCGGCCTTCCACCTGCCCTTCATCCCGCGCGACCCGCGCATCGTCGATTCCACCGGCGCGCTCGAACTTCGCTTCGTACCGAATCGCATGCTGGTCATCGGCGGCGGCATCATCGGCCTCGAAATGGCCACCGTGTATTCGACGCTGGGTTCCAAGGTCGATGTGGTCGAGATGCTCGACGGCCTGATGCAGGGACCGGACCGCGACCTGGTCAAGGTCTGGGAAAAGCAGAACGTCAAGCGTTTCGACAAGGTGATGCTGAAGACCAAGACCGTTGCCGTGGATGCCAAGCCCGACGGCCTCTGGGTCAAGTTCGAAGGCGCAGATGGGCAAACTCGGGCGCCGGCCGAAGCGCAGCGCTACGACATGATTTTGCAGTCGGCGGGACGCTCGCCCAACGGCAAGAAGATCGGTGCCGAAAAGGCCGGCGTGGTGGTGAACGAGCGCGGTTTCATTCCGGTGGACAGCCAGATGCGCACCAGCGTGCCGCACATCTTCGCCATCGGCGACATCGTCGGCCAGCCCATGCTGGCGCACAAGGCAGTGCATGAGGCGCACGTGGCGGCCGAGGTGGCGGCGGGGCAGAAGAGTCATTTCGACGCGACGGTGATTCCCGGCGTCGCCTACACTCACCCTGAAGTGGCCTGGGTCGGCGTCGGCGAGGACGAGGCAAGGGCGGCCGGGCGCAAGATCAGTGTCGCCAAGTTCCCCTGGGCGGCTTCCGGTCGGGCGATCGCCAACGGCGCCGACTACGGCTTCACCAAGCTGGTGTTCGACGACGGTGGTGACAACGGCGCGCATCGCGTGATCGGCGGCAGCATCGTCGGCCCCAATGCCGGCGACATGATCGGCGAAGTTGCGCTGGCCATCGAGATGGGCGCCGATGCGGTGGATATCGGCAAGACCATCCATCCGCATCCGACCCTGGGCGAAACCATCGGCATGGCGGCCGAAGTCGCGCACGGCAGTTGTACCGACCTGCCGCCGCTGCGCAAAAAATGAGCTGATCATCGGGTAGACTGCCCGGTACTGTGTTCAACAAGCTGATCTCACGGTTCCAGGAAAAGAAGACGTCGGACCATCCACTGGCTTCGGACGCGAGTCTGAATGCGTTGATGGCGGACATTCCCGAGTCCGATCCGCGGCGCCTGCTGTTCGACATCGATGAGCAGCTTGCCGGCATGGAGGCTGCCGTCAAGGAAATAGGCCCCACGCTCGCCCTGCGCGCCTTGGCTCGACTGGATCAATTTTCCCGGCCCAGCGCCAGATACTTGCTGTCGCGTTACCTTTCCTTCGGCGAACGCGAATACCTGACGGATTCGGTATGGTCCACGCTTGATACGCATGCCGGGCATCAGTTCCGTTGCTACCGGTCATTTTTGACCCCCTCGCTCGAATTGCCCACGGACGACGACAAGATCCGCATGGCGCGCTGTGCTTCGCGTGCGCTGATGGCCTGGGCTTTGCGCAAGAAACTGCAGCACTTTCGCTACCGTATCCCCGGCGCGGAGTTGTGGCAGGAAGCACATGACCTCCTTCAGGTTCTGAATCGGCTTGGATTGCTGAAGACGCGCGCGGCGCCCTATCGCAACGAAGACGAAGCGACCCCGCTTGGCGAGTACCTGATCGGCCTGTATCTCGAATTTGTTCCGATCAGCAACCTGGTGCCGCAGCAGATGGAATTCGCCGAGGGCGTCCTGCGCTATTGCGATGGACTGGACCTGAGTTCCGAGCCCGATGGCCAGAGCACCCATTGCATCGACATGGCGGTGGCGAAGGGGCCGCGCCGCCTTCAGCAGGGCGAGCCTGGCGGCCGCCAGTTCCGCTATTGCTCGGTGCCGAAGTTGTCCGCTCCCCTGATGCGACTGGCGGCGCAGGTGAAGAAGGGGGAAAGCGCTCCGCTGTGGCTGGGGCAGGTACCCGCCAGTCGAGAGCAGATCGAAAGCGGCATTTCGATCCTGATGACGTATTGGACATCGGCACCGCCCAAGCGGGTCACGGATCGGGTGGCCAGGACCGGTGAGTTGCGCGTGATGCTGGGTTTCGGCCTGGCCCGGCGCATGATTGCCGCGGCCCATTTTGCCCGCATGGGACGCTCGTTCAAGTACGAAGGCAACGACATCGACCGGATCACGCGGCAGTTCGAAGAAACCCGCTTTGGTAGCGTCGTCGGGAAGGACGCTCCGGCCGTCGAAGATACGGCGGAAATGATGCCGGACACGGCCCTCGAACCCATGGAAATTCTGCGCCGGCTCGAAACCGACGGTGACCGGGCCCAGATGGAAGCCTGGATTCAGGTCGACGGCAGCGCCACGGGCATGGGAGTCGTGGTGCCGGCAGTGCTGCCGCGCCATCGCATCGGTTTGCTGATCTGTTTTTCGCGAAGCGGATGGCATCGATTGGCGCATGGGACTGATCCGCCGCATCGGGCGCGATGCCGCGAACCGGCCCGGCATCGGCATCGAAAATCTGGCCTGGCCCTCGCTCTGCGCCCTGGCCAGGCCTGCGGGCGAAGAAAGCGTCTGGACCCAGGTCGTGGATGGTGGCGGTCATGGCTGGTCGGATGCAATAATCGTCAGTCTGGATGGCCACGAACTGGTCCTGCCTGCCGGGACCTGTATTCCCGGGCTGGAGGTCGACCTGCGCAGCGAGTTCGGACGCTGGCGCGTGCGGCTCGAATCACTGCTCGACCGTGGCGCGGACTATGATCGGATCGAATTCACACGTATTTCCTGAAAGGTCCCATGACACAAGACGAGTTGAAGCAAGCGGTGGCGCGCGCGGCGCGTGATTATGTGGCGGATCGTTTGCCGGTGGGCGGGATCCTGGGAGTCGGCACCGGCTCCACGGCGAATTTCTTCATTGACGAGATTGCCGCCATCAAGGACCGCATCGGCGGCACCGTGGCGAGTTCCGAGGCAACCGCAAGGCGGCTGGTGGGCCACGGCATCCGCGTCCTCGATCTCAATGACGTCGATGCCATGGGCATCTACGTCGATGGCGCCGACGAGATCGATCACAGCCTGGCGATGGTCAAGGGCGGTGGCGGCGCGCTGACGCGCGAGAAGATCGTCGCGGCCGTGGCCGGCACCTTTGTCTGCATCTGCGACGCTTCCAAGCGGGTGCAGACCATGGGTCGGTTCCCATTGCCGGTGGAAGTGATTCCGATGGCCCGCGCCTATGTCAGTCGGGAACTGGTCAAGTTGGGTGGCCAGCCGAAACTGCGTGAAGGCATGGTCACCGACAACGGCAACCTGATTCTCGACGTGCATGGCTTGTCGATCACCGATCCGGTCGGTCTCGAGGAGCGGATCAACCAGATCGTCGGCGTGGTCACCAATGGTTTGTTCGCCTGGCGTGGCGCGGATGTGCTGCTGCTGGCCACCGCTGATGGCGTGCAGACCCATGGTCGCTGAGCCGGGTGCTGAAATAATTCCTTCACACACGACCGCTATAGTGTCGGCTTTGCGAATATGGGTGGCGTAATGAACCAGGATCACATCAGCCGGCAATTCGATGCCGATCTCGAAGGCTTGCGTACGCGCGTTCTGGCGATGGGCGGCCTTGTCGAGCGGCAATTGATTCGCGCCATGGACGGCCTCGAATCCGGCGACATGGCGCTCATCGAAGACGTGATCCTGACCGACCGTCAGGTCAATCGGCATGAGGTCGAGCTCGACGAGGCCTGCAACAACGTCATCGCGCGGCGCCAGCCGGCGGCGGTAGACCTGCGCATGATCATGACCGTGGTCAAGACCATCACCGACCTTGAGCGCATCGGCGATGAGGCCAAGAAGATAGCGAAAATGGCGCGCGCCATCCATGGCGGAGATACACGCGTCGTGCCGTGTGTCGATTTGCGCGCGCCGGCCGAGATCGCCGTGGCCATGTTGCGCAAGTCGCTCGATGCCTTCGCCCGCCTCGATGTGAATGCCTCGGCCGAGGTGGTGCGTCAGGATAAGGAGGTCGATGCCGGCTTCAAGGCGGCAATGCGCCAGCTCATCACTTTCATGATGGAAGATCCGCGCACCATTTCAAGCTCGCTCGACCTCCTGTTCGTCGCCCGATCGATAGAACGCATCGGCGATCACGCGAAGAACATCTCGGAATACGTCGTCTATCTGGTCAAGGGCCGCGACGTCCGCCACATCGGGCTGGAGGCGATGGAAAAGGAAGTCGCGCGCCAGCTCGGGAATATTTGACCGGCGCGTTACGCGCTTGGCGGAACGTAGCCGCCGACCTGGTCCGCCCCGTCACCGAAGAAGTGCTTCTGCACCTGTTCGGCGAGATACTTCCGGTGCTGGGGATCGGCAAGGCTCAGGCGGTTTTCATTGATGATCATGGTCTGCAGCTTGATCCACTGCTGCCAGGCTTCCTTGGAAACGTTCTCCCAGAGTTTCTTGCCCATTTCGCCGGGCATGGGGGGCAGATCAAGGCCTTCGGCCTCGCGTCCGAGCTTGATGCAATTGACCATGCGTGCCACGGTGCTTCCTTTCGCAAGATATACAAGAAGGTGGCCAGTTTACCCTTAGTTCGCCACCTTCTACAGGGTCTTCACCAACACCTTTGATCTGCGCTGCAGGTTGTAGAGTTCGCGCCGCGCTTCCGGCAACTCATCGACCCCGGCCTCGGCGAAGCCGCGTTCGATAAACCAGTGCGCGGTGCGCGTGGTGAGGACGAAGAGGCGCTTAAGTTTCAGTTTTTTGGCGCGGGCCTCGATGTGTTTGCACAACTGTTCGCCATAGCCGCTACGGCGAAAGTCCGGCACTACGGCGAGGCAGGCGAGTTCGGCCGCCTTCTCCGTCGAGAACGGATACACGGCGGCGCAGCCGACGATGACGCCGTCGTGCTCCACCACCGAGAAGCGCGTGATTTCCATTTCCAGTCGTTCGCGTCCGCGTTTGACCAGGGTGCCGTCGGCTTCCAGCGGTTCGATCAGGCCGAGTATGGCGCCGACGTCGTCAATGGTGGCGTCGCGCAGTTGCGCCAGCGGGGCGCTGGTCATCACCGTGCCGACGCCGTCGCGGGTGAAGAACTCCATCAGCATCGCGCCGTCGGCCTGG
>JANMTA010000395.1:0-1642 GCA_031389965.1 Betaproteobacteria bacterium | reverse complement strand
CAGCCTCGAAGAACAGAATCGCGGCCTGCAGCAGCGACTCGCCGAACTCGACGCACAGCTCGAATCCCTGCTCGCGGCACAGGCCCTCGACCCGGCGGCGCCGATCCAGGAGCAAAAGCCCTACGTCGGACTCAAGACCCTGCTGACCGGCGCCACCACCGACACGACAAAACCCTGAAGGCAAAAAGTCGGCGCTGGCGGGACGGCGGCGGCCGTCCCGCCCCGACAGCGAAGACGACCCCGACATGCAACGTCCCCTGCTGGTTTCCGTCTTCATCGTCGCCTCCTGCGGGCTGGCCTACGAGCTGATTGCCGGCGCGCTGGCGAGCTACCTGCTGGGCGACTCGGTGATGCAATTTTCCACGGTGATCGGCGTCTACCTGTTCGCCATGGGCATCGGCTCCTGGCTGTCGAAGCATGTCGGCGGCGCATCGGTGCAGGGGCTGCTGGTGCGCTTCATCCAGATCGAGCTGCTGGTGGGCTTGCTCGGCGGGCTCTCGGCGGGCCTGCTGTTCCTGCTATTCACGCTGCATGCCGGACCGTTCCGCTTCACGCTCTACGGCCTGGTGCTGCTGATCGGGATACTCGTCGGACTGGAAATTCCGCTGATCATGCGCATACTGAAGCGCGAGGTGGCGTTCAAGGATCTCGTGGCGCAGGTGCTGACTTTCGACTACATCGGCGCGCTGGCGGTGGCGGTGCTGTTTCCGTTGCTGCTGGCGCCGCATCTCGGTCTGGTCAGGAGCGCGCTGCTGTTCGGCCTGCTCAATGCCCTGGTCGCCGCCTGGGCCTTGTGGCTGTTTCGCGCGCAGCTCGGAACCATGGCGGTGCTGCGCGCGCAATGCGCCGCCGTGATCGGCGCCCTCGCCATCGGCTTCGGTTTCGCCGGCACCTTCGTCAGCCTGGCCGAGGCCAACCTCTACAACGAGGACATCGTGCATGCCGAATCCAGCCCCTACCAGCGCATCGTCGTCACGCGCTGGCGCGACGAGACGCGGCTCTACCTGAACCACAACTTGCAGTTTTCCTCGCGCGACGAATACCGCTACCACGAGGCGCTGGTGCATCCGGGCATGGCCGCCTTGCCCGGCGCGCGCAAGATCCTGGTGCTGGGCGGTGGCGACGGCATGGCGGTGCGCGAAATCCTCAAGTACCCGCAGGTGGAGAGCATCACGCTGGTCGATCTCGATCCGCGCATGACCGAGCTGTTTTCGCAATCGCCCATGCTGCTTGAGCTGAACGGCGGCGCGCTGGCATCAAACAAGCTGAAGATCGTCAATGCCGACGCCCTGCAATGGCTGGAGCAATCTGCGGAGATGTTCGATTTCGTCGTCGCCGATTTCCCCGATCCGTCCAACCACAGCCTGGGCAAGCTCTACTCGACGGCCTTCTACCGCCTTTTGAAACAGCACGTCGCCGAGACCGGCCGCATCGTCGTCCAGGCCACCTCGCCGCTCCATGCACGCGAGAGTTTCTGGACCGTAGTCGCCACGCTGGAAGCCGCCGGCTGGCAGACCGCGCCCTACCACGCGCTGGTGCCGAGCTTCGGCGAATGGGGCTTCATCCTCGCCGGCCGGCGCAAGTACCAACCGCCGGCGACGATTCCGGTAGCGACGCGCTTCGTCACGCCCGACGCCCTGCC